>JAICQI010000231.1 GCA_025937955.1 Pyrinomonadaceae bacterium | reverse complement strand
GCAACCGGCCTCGATGCCGATGTCCGTGAAAGTTCCATTCTTATTGTTGTGATACAACGCTGCCGGCGCCGAATCGTTGGCGACGTATATATCCGTCCAGCCATCATTATCGAAATCGGCGGTAAGTACGCCGAGACCGTAGGTTCCGTTGGCCCTGGTAATCCCCGACTTTTCTGAGACATCCGAGAACGTCCCGTTTCCGTTGTTGCGATAGAGCGTATTTGATCCACCTGTTAATCCCGGTGGTCCACACGCTACCATGACGCCCTTATATTGACATGGACCAGTTTCCGGTAAGGGCGCAGTCTTGAGATCGAGATCGATGTAGCTGGCGACAAAGAGATCTAATAAGCCATCACGATCATAGTCGAGGAAGGCGCATCCTGAACCCCATCTGGTACGGTTATTGGCGACGCCCGCCTTCTCCGCGAGCTCCGTGAACGTGCTATTTCGATTGTTGCGATAGAGTGCGTTCTTGCCGTAGCTGCTTACAAAAAGATCTGTGTAGCCATCGTTGTCATAATCTCCGCTGCATACACTTTGTCCCCAGCCCGTGCGAATAAGTCCGGCTTTCTCGGTGACGTCGGTAAACTTTCCGTTGCCAGTGTTGTGATAGAGACGGTTTGTGGAATTGAGATTCGGTGGCAGGCCGTCAAGGCGAGTTCCGTTGACTAAAAAGATGTCCTGCCAGCCGTCATTGTCATAATCTATGAAGGCAGCCCCGCTTCCGGTGGTTTCCAAAAGGTAACGATTCCGACGTTCATCGCCGTAGATCGTGCTTATATTGAGACCGGCCTGCCGCGCCACATTGGTAAACCTTACCTCCACGCCTTCATCCTTCGCGGTTTGGCCGGATATAGTGCTGCCTGCGACTAATAAGCAAATAACGATTGACCAATGAAAGCGTCTTAACAAAGTATTGCCAGTCAAGTCAGAATGTGTTTTCAAGCTTATAATCACGGGACCCGGATGCGTCAAGCAAGAGGGCTCAAGGGTAGTCGTACAGTTTGAATCGGAGTATATAACGCCGAAGGCGTTGGCAATTCCAGCCCAGGGTTGGAGCGCAGCGACAACCCTGGGATCGAAAATAAAAAAGATCTTAAACCCTGAACGGGTTAGGCATGTACAACCTTAACCCTGTCAGGGTTGAATACATATTTCGGAATTGAACCCTGGGCTGGAATTAGCCAACGCCTTCGGCGTTATTGCTCTCATTTGGAGAAGCACCAATGGATCGCAGGAGCCAAAAACTACTGCTCTATTTGATTCTTACTTTTGTTGGCGCCATCACGGCGCAGGCGCAGGATGGAATGGACAGGTCGTTCTTGAGAAAATTCGATCTAAAAGAAAGCGGACTCAAACTGGAGCGACGTACGCACCCAGGAACGTTCTTCGATGTTGTGGGACGTAAGTCAGTTGCGTTGGGATACGAAAACCGAGCGCTCGAAGCGTGGGTTTATCCTCTCAAGATTCTCGATGACTTCGAGTGCGACTTCACAATTGAAGGTTATCCACTTCCCTTTCGAGGTCGAGACATCGCAGTTCTGATCAACTCCCGCCCCGAAGCTACAACACTTACCTATTCACACGCAGCCTTCACTGTAAGACAAATTATTTATGCGCCCGTCGATGAACCCGCAATCATAATGTTGCTCGACGTGCAAACCGTGCTGCCGATGACTGTCAACATTTCATTTCGACCGCGACTCAAACTAGCGTGGCCCGCAGGACTGATGACCGGCAATCTGGACTGGGATGAGAAGCTGCATGCCTACTTCATCACTGAGGAATCAAAACGCTTCGTAGGCATGATCGGGTCGCCGGCAGCGCGTGACGTTTCTGTCATGCCTTACCAGGAAGAGCCACGCGATGTGCCAGTGCAGTTTTCGGTCGCAGCCTCTGCTGAAACACTCAAATCCCACTTCATCCCAATCGTGATCACCGGCAGCGTTGAAGGAAGAGATAAAGCGAAAGCTACTTACCAACGCCTACTGACTTCCATTCCGACGCTCTACGATAAGAATGCAACCTACTACCAGCGTCTACAGAACGAAACGACCAGCATTAACACACCTGACGAACGTCTCAACGAAGCATTTCAGTGGGCGAAGATTGGCACCGATAAAGGCGTCGCAACCAATCCGCTTCTCGGTACAGGACTTGTCGCCGGCTATCGTACTTCAGGTGATAGTGAAAGGCCCGGCTTTGCGTGGTTTTTCGGGCGCGATTCTCTCTGGACCTCGCTGGCCATAAACTCGTACGGTGATTTTGCAACCACCAGAACAGCGCTGGAATTTTTGAAGAAGTTTCAGAGAGCCGATGGCAAGATCCCACACGAGATCTCTCAAAGCGCGTCGCTCATCCCATGGTTTACTGACTACGAGTATCCGTGGAACAGCGCCGACGCAACAGTGCTTTATGTAATTGCCCACTGCGACCACTTCCAAAACAGCGGAGACGCGGATTTCCTGCGAGGAAATTGGGACTCAATAGTCAAAGCGTATCGATTCTCTGCCGCATCAGACACCGACCGCAATCGATTGATCGAGAATTCCAGGAAGACAAAGTTTGGTCACGGCTGGGTTGAAGGCGGCGCGCTGTACCCGCCACACGAAGAGATTTACATGCAGGGTCTCTGGATCGAGGCCTCCCGCAACCTTGCTGAGATGGCAAAGATCGTGGGTGATAACAAACTTGCGGAAACAGCGCTCACCAACGCGGAGCAAACGCGCGCCGCAATGGAACAGATCTATTGGCTCGACAAGAAAGGCTTTTACGCTTTCGCAACTAAGCGGCCACCCGACGAACCTCCCAAAGCAGATCCTGGTCCGAACCGCGCGCGCCGCCAGGCCAGGATGGAAGAACTCGCCAGGGCCACGATCATCGACGAAGATACGGTGTTGCCCGCAGTGCCACTCTGGTGGCGAACTATGAGAGACGATCGCGCGCAGTCAGAGTTGGACCATTTGGGTAGCGGGTTCATGGCGACCGATTGGGGAACAAGAATCATTTCAAATCAGAGTAAGTTGTACGATCCATTGGCCTATCACTACGGTTCGGTGTGGCCTCTTTTCACCGGCTGGGCCAGCATGGGTGCCTACGCCTATGGACGGCCGCACGTGGGCTATCAAGCGCTAATGGCAAATGCGCTGCTGACTTACACTTCATCTCTGGGTTATGTAACCGAATTACTATCCGGCGATTTCAATCAGCCCTTTGGTCGCTCGTCGCATCATCAGGTTTGGTCTGAAGCAATGGTTGTCACTCCCGTTACGCGCGGGCTCCTGGGAATTGAAGTCAGCGCTGGTGGAAAGAAGCTCCGGTTTGCGCCACAGTTACCGGCCGACTGGCATCGGGTGGAGGCGCGCAAAGTTGCAGTTGGGAAGGCTAAGTATGATCTCACTCTGCAGCGGAATGCAGGCCGGCTGAAAATTAGCGTCACTCGTTCCGGTTCTGAACCATTGGAACTCACGGTTGCGCCTTCGTTTCCTCTCGATGCTCGTGTTCGCGCAGTGGAAGTCCAGGGCCGTAATATCGAGTTTCAAACGTCCAGAATTGGTGACCGGCAGCACGCGTCAGTGAATTTTGCGATGCGCGAACAGAGTGTTGAAGTCACGTTTGTTTATGATGAAGGCAGTGATGTCTATGTAAAACCCGAGATTCCGGCTCCGGGCGCCGAGAATCAGGGTTTGAGAGTGCTGCGCTCAACCGCGCAGGACAATGGCTTGCGACTCTTACTCGAAGGCCGAGGCGGTCGGACCTACAGGTTGTTTGTACGTAGCCCTCATCAATTGGCTGAGACAACGGGAGTCAAAGTCGGAAGAAGCGATGGTCCCGATCAGGAATTGATACTCGAATTCAAAGGTTCCCCCGACGACTATTCAAGGCTGGATGTTACAGTACCTTTCATCCGAAGATGAGGTAGCACACTCAGGGGGTTCACAAATGTCGAAGTTGAAATACTTTTTCTTACTCACAGCGATCGTTTTACTGAGCTTCCCGACACTGACGTTCTCCGTTGCGCCGCCGCAAAAGGCCTCCGCAGAGCAGCTGCAAGCGCTGCAACGATATATCAAACAGAGTTGGCATACGCTGCAACGCTCCAACGCGCAGCTTGCACAAGCCGCTCCGGATCCAAAATTCAAACCAAGGGCGGACGGTCGCTGGCCTGTTTATTTTTCTCGTCGCGAAAACATCAAGCAGATCGAACAATCATTGCGGTCGCAGATGCCGGCGGAAGAGTTTGCGAAGATTGAGCTGCGACAGTTGCCGGACGATGCGAGTCAGATTCGAGAGCATGGGCTGCTGTATTTACCTTATCCGTATGTCGTGCCTGGTGGACGCTTCAACGAGATGTACGGTTGGGACAGTTATTTTACGCAGGTGGGTCTCGTGCAAGATGGTGAGATGGCGTTGGCAAAAAACATGGTCGAAAACTTTCTCTACCAGATCGATCATTATGGACGAATACTAAATGCCAACCGAACTTATTACTTGTCGCGTTCCCAACCACCGTTTCTGACTCAAATGATCCTCAACGTGCACCGCAAGCAGCCGGATAAAGCATGGCTGCAATCGACGATTCCCGCCATCGAAAAGTATTACCGCTTCTGGACTGAAGAGCCTCACCTGACCAAAGAAACGGGACTCTCTCGTTACTTCGATGTGGGCAATGGTCCGGCGCCTGAGGTTTTATCCGGTGAACGAGACGCCGAAGGAAGAGATCACTACGATCTGGTAAAGGACTACTACCGCAAACATGAAGTCAAAGATTATGACCTGACCCAGTATTACGACAAAGCCAAGGACCAGTTAAGCGATCTCTTCTACAAGGGCGATCGTTCGATGCGTGAATCGGGATTCGATCCGTCTAACCGCTTTGGTCCATTCAGCGTCGATATCATCCATTACGACCCGGTTTGCTTGAACTCATTGCTGTATCTGATGGAAGCGGACACTGCCGAGATAATGAGAATGGTCGGCAACGTCCGCGAGGCTCGTGTCTGGACCAATCGCGCTCAACAGCGCCGGCAAACAGTCAACCGGTTGATGTGGGATGAAAAGGATGGCCTTTACTACGATTACAGTTTTACTGAAAAGCGGTTGCGACGATATCCCTTTATCACGACTTTCTACCCGCTCTGGGTGGGCCTCGCCGATAAGCAACAAGCTGCGCGAGTTGTCGCTAACCTTCATCTCTTTGAGAAACCAGGCGGGCTGCTAACAAGCACCCAGGTGACTGGCAGTCAATGGGACGCTCCCTTTGGCTGGGCGCCAACAGAGATGATCGCGATTGAGGGTTTGCGTCGCTACGGTTACAACCGCGAGGCCGATCGCATCACTGCAAACTTTCTTTCTCTAATACTTAAGGAGTTCATTCAACACAACACCATCGTCGAGAAATACGACGTCGAGCGACGCGAATCGGAAGTCAGTGCCGGGCTGAAATTTGGCTACAAATCCAACGAAATCGGTTTCGGCTGGACCAACGCAGCTTTTCTACAGCTGTACGCCCTTCTACCTGAAAGAGAGAAACAGAATGTTCTTGCGTTAGACGGCCTGCCCGTACCTCAGCGCAAAGCGCACTAGGCGCCGGAAGTCCGAAAGTAAACCAACCCAGCAGCGGGCCTTTTTTTCATTGTTCGGGAATAAAAACCGGGGGCGGCTGGTATTCATAGTAGCTCGCGACGATTACAAAGGCGCGAAACAAACTCACAAAGTTTTGAAGCATTCTTACCGCATCTCGACGCCGCCTACATGTGGCGCTGGCTGACCGAAACGATGAAGATGCGCATGGTGTAGTGCAGGAATCATACCTGCGTGCATTGAAGTTTTCGATAGTTTTCATGGCAAAGACGGGCGTGAATTGTCAAAGAGCACGAGAGCTGATCGATCCGTTTCTTGACGGCGAACTCGACCTGCATCAGGCGGGAGAAATCCGCCGGCACCTGGGAGAATGCGAAGCGTGCAACATCGCACATCGCAACTTACTTACTCTCAGTTCAAGTCTCAAAGAGAATCCACTCTACCACCACGCGCCCGCAGGCTTGCAGAAGCGTATACAGTTGTCATTGCATGAAGAGTCGCGATAAGCAAGCGCAGTAACTAGACCAATACCTCGGCCCGAGCGGAATTGTCGTCACAATTCGAAAGGATTTGCGCCAGACGCCTGCGAGCCCGAGACAGCCGCGACATTACGGTGCCAGTTGGGATTTGAATTACTTCTGCAATCTGTTTATAGGATAGTTCCTCGAATTCTCTCAGCACGATGACCTCAAGAAACTCTTTCGGCAACCGCTGCAACGCGCTTCTCAAGAGTCGTCGATCAGTTTCTCGCAACAGCAGCGTCTCCGGATCCGAGGCATCTTCGGCGTGTGGATGTTTGTAGTCGTCACCAATCGTTTCCTCTTCAGGGAATCGATTGTGCTTGAGCCAGGTGTAACAAGTATTGCGCACAATCGCCAACAACCACGGACGAGCGTCGCCACCTTTGAATGTGCGGAAGTGGCGGAGAGCGCGCAGAAACGACTCCTGCACGACATCTTCAGCATCTCGATCGTTGCGCGTGAGCCAACGAGCAAGGTTGTATGCTGCATCGAGATGCGGCAGGACAGTTTCTTCAAATACTGGAACTAAGGCTTGCATTGGCGTTCTCCATCGCTCTTACCCAGCCTTCGCCTCCTTGCACTTCTTGATCTGCTCAGCGACAAACAGGGGGGCATTTACCGCATCGACGCCGCGTTTAATCAAACCCCTCAGCAGCGCGATTCCCTCACAGTCGATAAAAGAAATATTCTTCAAATCAATGGTGAGTTTCACACCCTCGTCGAGCTCACACTCGGCGGAGTCTTTCAGTAATGCCACCCACTGTCCCGCGATCCGGCCATCCAACCGCAACGTAGTTGCCTGTTTCGAAAGAACGGCCCTGGTGATCTTCAACATGCGTTTCTCTCTTGAACGTGTTTCGCCGATTGCTTACGGAAGCTTGTGTGGTTCACCGTAAATAAAATCGTCCATCATCACGATGTCGTTAGTGTCGTCGTCATCAGGACCTGGAGCCGAGTTGCCAGCTGTAATTCGCACGCTCGCAATGCGCGGGTCGTTAAACTTGATTCCCAGAAATGAGAAACCACCATGACCGGGCGAAGCCGGGACAAAACTGCTGAACAGAAGCTGGCCGTCGCTGTCGAAGAACTGGACAAGCGTACTGGCTCCGCGGTTACCGTGTTTTGTTCCTGGACCACTGCCGTCAGGCTGATCGACGTCGGTAAAGATCGCGCCGAAGCCAGTCACTGCTGCGCGAACAGTTCCATCAGAGCCGGCAACAAAGAAAAGCGTGTCAGTGACATTGCTACCAACCGGAGTGAATAGACGCGCGTTACTAAACGCACGAAACTCGTTGCCGTACGTCGGATTGCCAAAGAGTGCTGCGAGACCGCCCTGCGGTCCACCTGCCGCAGGCGCCTGGGTAAAGCCGATTCCAGGTGTGATGAATTGCGCGCCTCGCGTATTCCGAAATGTGTTAAATGGGTTTACCGGCGGTGTAGTGGCATCGGTCGGAGGCGCTCCATCCCAGTTGATTTCACGTCGACCCTTGTCGACTTCCGCCAGAGTATTGCCGTTGAGTTGATCTCCGAGAGCGGCGCGAAACTCAGCTACCGAACTCTGAATCGAAGCGATGTTTGGTCCAGCAGCCTGAAAAACCACCGGTGCAACAAAACCGTTGTCGTTAATTGCAACGAGTTCTGATGAAGACGATTCCTGGCCCTCAACGTGAGCAGCCAGAGCTATGAAGACGATGGCGAGGCCAAGGCCCACCATCCAAAGATAACCTGGTAACTTTCTCATCCTAATTCTCCTTCTCTGCAAATAGTTTCATCTCTTAAGGTGCGGCACCGCGCCACCCAATCGCGTTGGACCAGTGCAGACCTCATGCCGCACGAAACGGTTTCCGGTGCAAGCTGTTGATTTAAGAGAGAAACTGTTGCAGTTGTGAGACTTGGCGAAATCAAAACGCAGCGAGGCGGATTACCGAGAGTAAATCCGGTGAACCGGCCTACGATATTTGGTGGTTGAAGAATTCGGGCGTTGGAGGCAGCCTACGAAATGCGGTGGGCGCTACGCTTGATTCCGAGTTTTTCCATTCGGTGTCTCAAGGTGTTCGGATGCAGG
>JAICQI010000573.1 GCA_025937955.1 Pyrinomonadaceae bacterium | reverse complement strand
CCTGAAGCGGCCTCGATCAGGTTCATAATCTATTCGCGTTCACGGAAGCAGTAGAAGAAGACCGTCATCGCTCCGATGTCGAGTGCGTGAGTCCCGAGCCAGACGAGATGCGAGGCGATGCGTTGAAGCTCACACATCAGCACGCGAATCGTTTGCGCGCGCACCGGAATCTCAAGACCAAGCAGTTTCTCTGCAGCCATCACGTAAGCGAGGTTGTTGCCGAGCGGATTGAGATAATCCATCCGGTCGGTGATCACGATCCCCTGCTGATACTTCTTGTACTCAAACAACTTCTCCATCCCCGTGTGGAGATAGCCGATATCAGGAGTCGCTTTGACCACCATCTCACCGTCCAGCACGAGCTCCAGACGCAGCACGCCGTGCGTCGAAGGGTGTTGCGGACCCATCGAGATCGTCATCTGCGTATCGAGCGGCCGATCGACGATTTCAAACTGTGGCGGTATGGTTGCTGAGCTCATGTTTTTGGTCTTAAGTTTTTGGTCTTTGGTCTTGGGTTTCGTATTGGTCCCCTAAGACCAAAAACCCAAGACCAAAACCCAAAGACCATCATTTCAAACTATATGGTTCGTAGCCGCGCAACGGAAAATCCTTGCGCAACGCGTGTCCCTGCCAATCATCGGGGAGCAGAATGCGACGCAGATCCGGATGGCCGTCGAAGATCACGCCAAACAGATCAAACGTTTCGCGCTCGTGCCAGTTTGCTGTTCGCCAAACACCGCTGACACTCGGCACGTGAGTGTCCTCCTCGTTCAGCAACACCTTCAAACGAACGCGATGGAATTTAGTAGTTGAAAATAGGTGGTAATTGACTTCGAAGCGCGGCTCTTCTTCGACGCCACGGTCCGCGCCGCAAATGTCCGCAAGAAAATTGAACGGTCCTTCCGGCCACGTCTTCAAAAACGAGCAGGCCGCGACGATGTGCTCGCGCGGAACGACAATCGTCGTCTCTCCGAAAGCCTGAATGACCTCGGCGATCCATTCCGGGTGCTCACGCTGTAACGCCGCCACTAACGGATGTGACGGCGTGCTTTCGGAACTCGGCGTTTGTTCTGACGACTGCTCGATGTTTTCGGGCCCTGATGACATCCGCGATTGTTGCTCGACTCTCTTAAGAAGAACGTCGCCGTTCGTGCCTCGAAGCGATCGTATAAGGCCGGGATTCCGGCAGCGTGTTCTGCCGGGCAGTTGATCCATCGGTCACGGGTAAAGTACCTGGCACAACAGCTTCTCGTGCTTCCTCTTCAGGTATGTCTTTGCGATCGCGAACGCTCTCCTTCGCCACCTTGTCCTGGAGCATCATCACGGCATGGATCAGCATCTCGGGACGTGGTGGACAACCCGGGATGTACACGTCAACGGGAACAATCTTGTCGACACCCTGGACAATCGCGTAGTTGTCAAAAACACCGCCGGACGTCGCACAGGCGCCCATCGAAATGACCCACTTCGGCTCCGGCATCTGGTCGTAAATCCTTCGCAGCACCGGCGCCATCTTGCGCGACACGCGACCGGAGACGATCATCACGTCAGCCTGTCGCGGGCTCGCGCGAAACACTTCCGCGCCAAAACGCGCCAGATCGTTTCTGGACGTAGTCGCGTTCATCATTTCGATTGCGCAGCAAGCGAGTCCAAAAGTTGCCGGCCACAGCGACGACTTTCTCGCCCAGTTAATGAGCGAGTCGAGCCGCGTGGTCAAAACCTCCGGCAAAGCTTCTGCAATAACATTTTCGAGACCCATTTAAAACTTCCTTACGCTGCGGGCCGCCGCCTTCGTGCCTCAAGGTCAGCCAAAGCCCTTGCTTCAGCCTCTGCCTCACGTCGCGCTTTCTCGCCCCAGTCAAAGGCGCCCTTCTTAACGACGTAGATGTAACCAACAAAGAGCAGGCCTATAAAGACCATCATCTCGAGATACACAAACGTGCGCAGCGCAGCGCTCTGTGCCGCCAGTCCCTTAAAAACGGCAGCCCAGGGCACGAGGAAAATCACTTCAATATCAAACAAGATGAAGATCATCCCGATCAGGTAGAACTTCACCGAGAATCGCTCTCTTGCTGATCCCACCGGATCTTTGCCACACTCGTATGGCATCAACTTTGTTTTTGTTCTCTTTCGTTGTCCCACAAGTTGAGAAAGAAGAACGTTGCCCACGGCGAAGCCGCCTGCGACGACGAACATCAGCAGAATGGGCAAGTAGTCGTACAGTCGAAAAGCCATCTAAGGCACACCCTCACCTGCCGCAGGTTGATCCGGCGGCTGCTACAACTCGATCCACGAGATTGAGAATCATTGTACAAGCGTGATGCTAGTCGAACTGATCAAGGGTGTCAAGCAACGTCTCCGGCAGGAATCAGCCACGAAAAATGCTGATTGACCGTGAAAAAATGCTTATGTTACCGTTCAGTAAAACCTGCTTATGAGCGGGTTTGAGCGCCCTCCCACTACAGAGAGTATGAAGCCCTGAAACTGTGATTACCGGATTCAACACCGACATCGAACATGATGGAGTCATCTATCATGTACAGACCGAAGACAAGGGGCTCGACTCACCTATCATCCTCTCACTCGTCTACGTGGGCGGTACGATCCTGGCCAGCAAGCGTTCTCCCTATGAGGACTTGATTGCCGAAGGGTTTAGCGATGAAGTTCTGGCCGAGCGCCTGAAACGGCAGCATCGCTTGATTTGCGCTGCCATTAATTCGGGGCGAATTGACGATCTGAAGAAGATGAGTGGTCGCGGGAAGGCGGCGTCTCAGCTACAACCCACTGCGACGGAGGAGTCCGGAGAGGTCGAGACCTCTGCGGAGACTGTCGAAGAGCCTTTTGAGATTGAATATTGGCCGGTGTCGCAGGAGTGGGCGCCTCCGCCTCCGCCTGCTGACGAAGAACTGGCGGCAACTATGGAGCCGGGCATGGAGCCGCGCTATGAGCCCGTCGAGTTCGCATCTGCGCCGCCGGCGGAGTCCGATGTTGAAGAAGAAGAAGTGCAGCCTGAGGAAGCAGTTGATGAGCCTGTTCTCGAAGACGGCTTGTATATAACTCTGCTGGATGACGACGAATTCTATTCAGGTCAGCGATATACGTTGCGAGTTTTAATCAGTAACTGCGTGGCTGGCGATGAAAAGCCGCTGGCGAATGTTTCGGTGTCGGTGAAGGTGCTTGGCACAACGTTCCGGCCGCTGATCTATAGTTTGAAAACTGAGAGCGATGGAGTGGCGAGTATCTCGACAGAGATGCCGCAGTTCACGTCCGGACGCGCTGCGGTGCTGGTGCGGGCGGTCACGAAAGATCAGGCCGCGGAGTTGCGCCGTATAATCCATCCAGCAGAATAAAGCCGCAAAAAGGCACAAAAGGGCACAAATGAAGTGGATTAGCTTTTTTGTGCTTTTTGTGCTTTTTTGTGGCTAATGAAAGTCTTTGTAAATGGCGATTCCAGGGATCTTTTGGGCACGCCTTCCTTAGCAGAATTAATCACACAGCTCGATCTGCCGGCGGCGCGTATCGCGGTCGAACTCAATCGCGAGGTCGTGCGTCGCGCTGATTGGAGCGGTACTATGCTAAAGGAAGATGACCGGATTGAGATTGTTCATTTCGTCGGCGGAGGAGTAGATGTCAACAGCTAGAGCGAGTGTGTCGAATGAGAAACTGATCATTGCCGGGCGCGCGTTTTCCTCGCGCCTGATCATCGGCACCGGTAAATATCGTAGTTACGATCAGATGCGCAGCGCTCACGAGGCGTCGGGAGCGGAGATGGTGACGGTGGCGGTGCGGCGTGTGCCGCTCGATCGCAGCAGCGAGTCGTTTCTCGATTACTTGAGTCCTTCTCTTCAGATTCTTCCCAATACCGCGGGCTGTTACACCGCTGACGACGCCATTAGAACTGCGCGTCTCGCGCGCGAGGCGTTGCAAACAGATCTCGTAAAGCTCGAAGTGATTGGCGATCAAACGACGCTATTTCCGGATAACGAGCAGACACTCGAAGCCGCGCGCGTCCTTGTTAAAGAAGGATTCGTAGTGCTGCCGTATTTTAACGACGATCTAATCATGGCGAAGAAACTGCTCGATGCTGGTTGCGCCGCGATCATGCCGCTAGCCGCGCCAATCGGATCCGGGCTGGGAGTTCAGAATCCCGCGAACCTGCGCATCATGCGTGAACAGTTGCCGGACGCGACGATTATCGTCGATGCGGGTGTCGGGACTGCCAGTGACGCTGCGATCGCGATGGAACTCGGCGCCGATGGCGTGTTGATGAACACAGCGATCGCGGAGGCGGAGGATCCGGCGAAGATGGCCACTGCGATGAAGCTAGCGATCGAAGCGGGGAGATTGGCCTACCTCGCCGGCCGCATGCCGAAGCGGTTGTATGCGAGCGCGTCGAGTCCGTTGCAAGGCGTTATTAAATAAGCCACGGATTACACGGATTGTTTACGG
>JAICQI010000334.1 GCA_025937955.1 Pyrinomonadaceae bacterium | reverse complement strand
TGGCAACCCCGGAAGAGGCAGCAGCAGCTATCGAGGCTTTCAACGGCAAAGACTTCGGCGGACGAAATCTCACCGTCAACGAAGCGAAGCCGAGAACTGACCGTGGCGGCGGTGGCCGTGGCGGTTATGGTGGCAATCGTGGTGGTGGCGGTCGTGGTGGTTACGGCGGTGGTGGTGGCCGTGATCGCGATAACGATCGTTACGAGCGCGAGCCCCGCTGGTAAGATTTTTGTAGGGTGGCAAGCCCTCAGCCACCTGGATCTGCGGGGGCAAGCCCCTCTTCCTGACTTGTTCTATCTATACTTGCGTGAGAAATTTTCGCCAATGCCAGACTGTGTTCAGACGTCTTTCAGCTCGTCCGCAAAATAAAACTTTTCTGTACCCGCCCAGTTAACATTTTGGTAACATCGGCGCCAACGACGCCGCCCCAATGGCGCCAATGAAAGTCTGAACCGACGCACGCCAACCACGACTACGCCGGTCCATTATCTGGGAGGAAGATCGAATGCACCCCAGAATCAACAGGAATCGTTTTCTTTGCAGGAGCCTCTCGCTCTGCGCGGTGTTGATGGCGTCGTGCTTGCCAATCCTTGCCGGCGACAACCTCGTCGTTCGTCAAAACGTCTCGCAGTCGAATCGCGAAGAACTCGCGCGCAGATTACGAACCATCACGGGCTGGGCCGACCTCGCTTTTGACAGCGATGGCGCAATGAGGATTGGACATGCTGAACCACAAGTTGGTTCTCAAAGCGCGCGCAACCTTCTCAATAAAGCTTTTACCGGCAAGCGGGTGATCTTGCTTGAAGACGCAAGCTCGCGGAAAGACGTGGTTTTTTGCCGCGTCGTCCTGGCAAGCATGGACCAGGTTACGTCTTCAGAGGTTTTCGTCGTCTTGATCGATTTTGCCGATTTCCGCCAGGTGACTGGCGATAAGCAAGCACTCGCTGCTTTCGATGTGGGTTGGGCCGTACTGCACGAGATAGACCATGTCGTCGAGGATTCCTATGATCCGCAAGAGGATGTCGCCGGCGATTGTGAAGGTCACATCAATCGCATGCGGCGCGAGTTGGGCCTGCCTGTCAGAAACAGTTACTTCTTCAGTTTTATTCCCGTCAAGAATGAGGGCACGGTCATCAGCAGATTTGTGCGATTGGGTTTCGATCGGCAGGACGCTGCATCCGCCAAAAGAAAACGCTATTGGTTGATCTGGGATGCGGCCGTGGTTGGTGGCTTGGCGTCCGATGACCGCGTAGCGCGAGTTTCCTGCGACATCTCTTGAAGGGTCAAATGCACCTGAAGGATTATGTCCTTCAAGCGATTGAGTTCCTGGGGGGATTTCTTTTCCGATAGAATTGCGGCAGCGATTTCGCTGCTCAGTTCGTTAGAAATGGCCATAATTTAGTAGAATACTGACCCTGCCGAGGCTGTTTTTGAAGAGGCTTCATCTTAAGTTTTTGGTGTTACGCCCATGTTAAATCGAGGTTAATTAACCTCATAAAACAAACTTCTCAAGTTCGTCACTCACATCCGGTTAACAAACATTTAAGGCGATATTCACTGGTCTTTAACCTGCGGTCAGTAGCGTGGCCCTTCAGTAATAACAAACAAATAACCACGCCAGCTTATCTACAGGAGAACCAATTATGAATTTGCTCGCCATTGTGCGTCCCCGATCGATCTATTCGCTGCTGCTAACGCTTACCCTGTTTTGCGTTTTTCAGTTGCCAGTCATTGCGCAATCCGCCGGCACACTTACGGGCGTCGTTAGAGATCCGAATGGCGCTAACTTGCCTGGCGTAAGCGTCGCCGTTCGAAACTTGGGCACAGGAGCGACGAGAACGACCATTACTGCGGAGGATGGGCATTGGACCTTGCCTGCCCTTCCGGTTGGAAAGTACGAGGTCACTTATGAAATGACAGGCTTCAAAAAGCTTGTGCGTGATCGAGTCGAAGTCGAGGCGAGTGTTCCGCGAACTCTTGAAGATAAACTCGAGGTGGGCGAGATCGGAGCGGTAATCAATATCATGGAGGGGGCCGCGCTCATCACGCCCGAGACGGCGGCAGTTTCCAGACAACTCTCTGCTGAGCAGTTGGTCGAGGTCCCCACCTCGACGCGCAGTTTCACTCAGCTTTTGTCCACTGAAGCCGGCGTCAATACCGAACTCTCGCCAGTGCTGACCAACGGCAATGGCAACCAGTCGCCTTCCGTGAATGGTACGCGCACTACCAGCACGAGCCTTTTCTTCAACGGCGTGGATGCGACGAACATTACAACCAACGAAGGATCCTTAAACGACAACATCGCGCCTGCTCCAGAGACACTACAGGAAGTGAAATTGCAGACGAGCATGTACGACGCGTCAACTGGTCGCTCGGGTGGTGGCAATTTTCAACTCGTGACGAAAACGGGCGCCAACCAGTTCAACGGAAATGTCTACTACTACCTGCAAAACGAAAAGCTCAACGCTAACGACTTTTTCTTCAACAAGGAGCGAATCGACCGGCCCAAGGCACGGCGTAACGAGGGAGGATTCACGCTCGGTGGTCCAATAGTTAAAGATAGGTTCTTCTTCTTTGGCGGCTACCAGTACACAAACGCGATCACCGGCTTTGTTCCAACAGCTCGAAGTACATCGGTAACGCCACTGGCCCTGACATTACTCGGCGCGGATCGTTCGGCACAGGCGATTGCGACTGCGTTCAACCAGGCACGCGATCAGTTTAGGCTCTCGCAGAACCAGACTGCGCTGTGCGCAGCTACTCCGTTACCCGCTGGATGTTTGACTGCCGCTGATATCTCACCCGTGGCTGTCAGACTCCTTAACCTGCAGAACCCGGCCACGGGCGATTTCATCTGGGCGGCGCCTCGAGCTGGCGGTCGCATAATCGCATTTGATCGTGCCAACAGGACAGGAGCCGGCGCAATCACAACTCGCGCGTTTCAATTTGGCACTGCGCCGGTAACTACGCGCAATCTATTCGAGGATAACCCGCTCGTGCAGCAGTTGAACGTAAGGCCCTCGGAATTTGAACAACACCAGTTCACTTCGCGACTCGACGGACGTCTTACGAAGAACAATACTCTGACCGGCACTTTCTTCTTCAGCAACTTCCCGGCGCTGGATTCGTTTCCGGATCCGTCGAGTCTGATTTCTCCATTTGTGCTGCGCCGTGCAGATCGCAACCGAACGCTCGCGATTTCCGATCAGCACGTTTTTGGTCCAACGCTTATCAACGAAGTGGTTTTCGGATACTTCTCCTTGAACAACACGCGTTCTCTCGATGAGCCCTTCCTCTCGACGGAGTTGTCTAGCGAGGCTGTTGGTATCGTGAATCCGGCGTTGCTCTTCGACGATAGCCCCGGCACGCGCCGTCTCGGCCACTTTATCGGTAGGCCGGGTACAAACCTTTCGCAGTTCTCTTTTGGTGGACCAAACGACTCGTTCAATCAGAGGAAGCAGCAGACGTTCAGCATTTCGGACAACGTCACCTGGATTAGGGACAAGCATACTTTCCGATTCGGCGGTGATTTCAAACGACATCAGTACGATTCGAGTTTGCCTGAAGAGCAGGCCACCGAATTTGAAAAGTTTGACAGTATTACACAGATATTGACCGGAAACGCCACCGAGGCCGACACGCAGTTCGGCATTACCGAGAAGAGCTTCCGTTTCCGTGATTACAGCGCGTACATCGCCGACGATTGGAAGCTTTCTCCGAAACTTACCCTCAATCTCGGCTTACGATATGAATTGTTCATGTGGCCGACTGAGAAGCAGGGTCGCATTGGTAATTTCGACTTCGCCGGTTTCGAACCGTGCTTCACGCAAACCGGTGGTTCGCTGTCAGTGTGCGACAGTCCTTCGCCTGGTTTCCTTGTTCCGGCAAACGTCCAAAATACCGGTCTTACAAACGTCGACGGAGCAATTGCCGCGACGGCGCGGGCAGAAAACAACCACACGCTTCGGGGTCAGGACCTGAACAACTTTGCGCCCCGAATCGGTTTCGCGTACTCGCCGTGGGGTGGCAACAAGATGGTCATTCGTGGCGGCTACGGCATGTTTTACGATCGGCCGTCAGCAGCTTTCATCAACACGATCTTTAGTAACTATCCGTTCCTGCGTGAGATCGAAATCACTGTTCCTTCCGGCAACGTTCCGATTACAACCGCATTCTCGCAGCAACTACCAGACCTGCCGTTGAGCTCGTGGCTGCCATTTAGAGTGATGCGCACTGCTGGTGCCGGCGGTTCCTACGCGATTCGCGACAACACCGGCATTACGCGCGATCCACGATTGAACGTTACGCCGGCCGGCAATATCGCGGAGACGTTTGAGTTCCGCGCTATCGACCGTGATCTGAAAACGCCATTCGTCCACCAGTTCAATCTAGGCGTTCAGTACGAGTTGACCAAGAACCTGATGTTTGAAGCGCGTTACGTTCACACGCGAGGGGAAAACCTGCTTCAGGCATTGGCGTTCAACCAGGGGTTTGATTTAAACGATGCTTCTACTCCGGATCACATTTTCGAAAGGTTCAATCAGGCTTACGTAGCGGCCGGATCGCCCAATGGTCCGCTGAACTCAGGTTCCACGGCGCGCGAGCGTGGCCTGGGCAGGGCGTTTGGTTTTGCGAATCCTTTCCGCGTCGGCGGCAGCGCTACTTGCGCGGGCAACGTGCTTAGTGGAGTCGCAGGTTCGCCCCTCGATTTGAATCTCGCTAACGCGATTACTTGTGCCAACAGCACGTTAGGCGGCGGGCAGGTGATCAACTTCGAGGCGCGCGTTCCGGTTCTCGGCTTCAATGTTCCCGAAGCTTTGATTCTTCGCTCGAATGGCGAGTCGACCTATCACGGAGCGCAGTTCGGTCTCACTCAGCGCTTGTCGCGCGGATTGCACTTCAACGCTTCGTATACATGGTCCAAGTCGCTCGATACCAGTTCGACCGATCCCGGAAGCACTGCGGGTTCAGGTAAGCCTGACGTGCCCAATACGGGATTTGTGGTTCAGGGTGACCTGCGTAATCTCGAAGCCAACCGTGCAGTCTCTGACTTTGACCGCACACATCGATTCAGTCTTAGCTTCGTTTATGACATTCCGAGTTTTGGTTCGAAAAATCGGCTCTTCACTGGTTGGCAAATGTCGGGTTTCTTCCAGGCGCAAACCGGAACGCCTTACAGCATCTTCGCGCCCGAACCGGAGATTGGGACAGCGCCTCAGTACGCTGACCTCGTGCGCGGCTCCGGCGGGTTGTATCGCTTAGGTTTTGGCCGCCCATCGTTATGCGGTTCGATTGACGATCTGCGCCGGCAAGGCATTGACATTACCGAGGAGGCTTTCAACGCTGACGCGCTCTGTTCGGCCTTTGGTCAAAGCGGCAGCCTCGGACGAAACGTGCTGCGAGCGCCATCTCAGTCTCGATTGGACTTTGGGCTTCTGAAGAGCACGAAGCTCACCGAAAACACAAGCCTGGAGTTCGGTTGGGATATCTTCAACGTATTCAATCGTGCCAACTTTGCCTCTCCTGATTTCGAGCTGGGCAGCCCTGATTTTGGACGCATCACGAGTACCGTTGGCGGCCCACGAGTAATGCAGTTCAGGGCGAAGTTCAAGTTCTAGTGAATAGCAGTACGGGAGGTGAAGGCAGATGTTGAAGGAGATGGCTATTAGTGAACTGAGAACGGAAAACCAGTTGCCGGAAGACGTCTACGACGACGGCTATCTTCGGGTCGAGCACCGGAATTACTACGTCGCGGTCGGGGGCAGCCCATTAAAGCTGCCCCGCACCGAGTTTCTGATCTTTTCGCGGCTGGTACGAACGCCAGATCGCATCGTGACGGCCGATGACCTTTGGGGCTCAGTTTGGGGCGGCAACAAGCCGCTCAACACCGAGAGCCTTCACGTTTACATCTATCGCCTACGTGCAAAGCTCGCCGTTTTCGGACTGCAAATCGAAACGATGGTTAATGTCGGCTACCGGTTGATCACCGCGAAAAGCTAAGGAAAATGCCCGCATTTCCCGATCTGTTAACTGAGAGTTCAGGCGGAGTTCAGTTAGATGTAACACCCACCTCCTAGATTGGGTTACGAAAAAGCGCTCGAACAATCAGTTCCCGCAGCATTGGAGATTCTAAATGTCTGTTTCGAAGAGAAGTTTTGTCGCCTGGCTTGTCGTGGTGGTTTTCGCGGTTGTGTCGCTCGCCTGCAATGGCCGAGGTGGATCCGGGGCGGTGAGTCTCCAGGGCGCGGGCGCTACGTTCCCGAACCCACTCTATCAAAAGTGGCTGAGTGAGTACGGAAAACTTCACTCAAACGTGAGGATCGACTACCAGTCGATTGGATCGGGCGGCGGCATCAAGCAACTCAAAGAGCAGACGGTAGACTTCGGCGCCTCCGATGCGCCGATGAAAGATGAGGATCTCAAGTCAGCGCCCGGCGAGATACTTCATATACCGACAGTGTTGGGTGCGGTCGTTCTTACTTACAATCTCCAGGGTATCAATCAGCCGCTACGCTTCTCTCCGGAAGTCATTGCGGACATCTTTCTCGGCAAGATCAAGAGATGGAACGATCCGAAGATTGTCGCCGACAATCCCGGCGTAACACTGCCCGCAAACGACATCACGGTGGTCCATCGATCCG
>JAICQI010000330.1 GCA_025937955.1 Pyrinomonadaceae bacterium | reverse complement strand
GCCTCGTCGTAATAAGAAATCCCTGACGCATCAGGCGTGATGTTGGCGCTGGTGACTTCTCCCCAAGGTCCTTTGAACGACATGCCACCAGCAAACGCAAGCTCATTGATGAACTGACCGTTCTTCATTGGCGTGTGACATGACATGCAGTTGCCCAACGTCACCAGATACTTCCCACGCTCAACCGTATTCGACATATCCGGACCAGCAACCTGCGCAGTGAGCGGCTGATGCGGCGGCAAGCTGCCTTTGAGAGGGTCCGGAATCGCCGTTTTCGGAACCTGGTTGCGTACCGGATTGATCGAGCGAATGTAGACGACTACGGACGCAAGATCTTCGTCCGACATCTGCCGGAAATTCATGTAAGGCATCATCGGAAAGAGACGTCGGCCATCATGACCGATACCTTCGCGGATCGCGCGCGCAAACTGTTCGTCCGTCCACGATCCCGCGCCGGTTTCAACGTCCGGCGTGATGTTCGGCGCGACCAGCCAATCCATTCCATCTTCGATAAAAGGCGTTCCGGCGCCCTTTTTCTCCGGCTTCGGCTGCGCGCCGGGCTGCTCCCAATTAACTTCCGAGTGACACTGGAAACAATGTGCGGGCCCTTCGACGATATAACGACCGCGCTCGAGACGCGCCGCCGTCGGCTCGAATTTCAAAGGTGTAACTGAGGCCCTGGTTGTATCTTTTCTGGCACTGTACCCGACTGAAAGAATGACTCCAACGACTGCAACAATGAAAGCTACCAAGTTATAAACCCGGTTTTTCGTATACATTAACGTTTCTCCGTTTCAAAAAGCGGCTCGAAGCCGTCTCACCTATAGATCGCGAAAAATCGCGACGCTTTGTGTCATCACAATCCGAAAAATTGTGGAATCCTGTCAGATAAGAGCTTCTGGTGGTGTCTTTTAGAAGGATGAGGATCTTGCCGCGCATCAATCTGCCGAAGAGGAAGGCGGCGCGTCGCCTGTGGCGCAAGTCGAAGGCTCACTTTAACCTCAGGCGCGTCTATTTCTCTGTCGAGTTTGTTGTGTTCGCGGTGATTTACCTGCTGGTTTTCTCGGGCGGTCGACTGAGGTTTATCGATGGTTTCGGGCACCGAACGGATGCGGTTGCTTCCCTTGTTCTGATTGCTGCGTTCATCTTGATTCACGTCGTCGCTTATCGACGGCTGCTGCCAAAAATCGAGAGTTATTACGCGCCCGCCCCGTACGATGAGCGGAAGATCTTTTTCGACCTTGGACCAGGCTCACAGCACGTCGCTTCCATCGATCAACTTTACCAGCATCTCGCGGATCGAATCCGTGTCGCGCTCGACGCCGGCAATGCTGCGATCTTCACGCGCGACGAAGCCAGCGGAAATTTCAACCTGCGCGTACTGGCGACCCAGGGACGCCCGGCGGAAACTGATTTCGGCGGGAAGCGTTTGCAGTTGAGTAAACGCGCGTTCGTGGTGCGACGCCTGATGAATCTTTCGACTCCGCTGGTAATCGAGCCGCAGGAAATCGAAACGTGGTCGCAGGCACTCAATTCGGTGTTGCCTTCGATGCGTGAGGAGCGTGCAAGTGAGCATGAGGTCCTCCGTACGATCAAATCGACCATCCTGATCCAGGTCAAACAGAAGAACGAACTGGTGGGGATAATCTCGTTCGGGCCACGACGTCGTGGGTTTCAATACTCCGTTGCCGATCGCGAGCTACTGATGTCCGTCGCCGGTCAGCTCGCGCTGATCATCGACAACGCACGTCTGACCGAACGCATGGTGGCCCAGGAACGCATGCGGCGCGAGCTCGCACTTGCGGCGGAAGTGCAACAACGCCTGCTGCCGTCTCAGGCTCCGAAGAGTGTCGGGATCGAGATCGCGGGGTTCTGTGAACCGGCGCGTGGTGTCGGTGGCGATTACTACGACTTCATCAGTTTTGATAACAGCCAGCTTGGCGTCGCCATTGCCGACGTAGCGGGGAAGGGAATGCCGGCGGCGCTGTTGATGTCGACAGTGCAGGCGACGCTGCGCAGCCTGACCGCCAGAAACGGTGCTCCGGCGAGTTGTGACTTGTCGTCGATTGTGAGCAAGCTCAATCGTCTGCTTTTCAATTCCACGAACGGCGAGCACTACGTGACTTTCTTTTACGCCACCTTCGATCCGGCGTCACAACGCCTTACTTATGTGAATGCCGGTCACAATCCGCCGCTTTATCTTCGCGCTGATGCTGGTTCCGAGTTTCGCCAATTAACTTCCGGAGGCTTGGTGGCGGGCGCGTTCGAGCATGCTGCGTACGAGCAGGAGACGGTGCAGATGAGGCAGGACGATCTGTTGTTTCTTTACACGGACGGTCTCAGCGAAGCGTTGAACGTCGAGGGTGAGGAGTTCGGCGCAAGCAGAATCATGGACACGTTGAAGACGATTGCCTCGTTGTCGGCGGATCAGATTCGTGATGTGGTCGCGCGGCGCGTCAAAGAATGGTGCGCGGGGATGTCGCTTTATGATGATCTTACGTTTGTGGTGATGAAAGTTAAATAGAGCCGCAAAAAGGCACAAAAGAAAACATGACGGATTTGATTCCTCAAATTCAGATTAACTATTTTGTGCTTCTTGTGCTTTTTTGTGGCTCATTTTAAGGAGCAACTTCATGCGAAATTTCATCCAGGACTTGCGCTATGGAATTCGAATGATGGCAAAGCGGCCGGGCTTTACCTTGATTGCCGCGCTCACGCTTGCGCTCGGCATCGGAGCGAACACCGCGATCTTCTCCGCTGTTAACGCTGTGCTCCTAACGCCGCTCCCGTTTCCCGAATCGCAGCAACTCGTCGATCTCTCGGAAACCTTCAAGCCAAATGGCTTTGGATCGGTTTCAGTTCCCAATTTCGAAGACTGGAAGAATCAAAACACGGTCTTCGCCGGCATAGCGCCGTACTCGTTCACGAGTTTCAATCTCGAAGGCCGTGACACTCCGCAACGCATCCCCGGCATAAACGTCGGTACAAACTATTTCGACGTGCTCGGAGTGAAACCAACTCTCGGTCGCGCTTTTCTTCCGGGTGAGGATGTCGCGGGCAATGAGCGAGTCGTGGTGATCAGCGACGATCTCTGGCGAAGTAACTTCGCCGCGAATCCCGGCGTCGTTAACCAGACGATTCCTTTGAACGGACAACAGTACACAGTCGTAGGCGTGATGCCGCCCGAGCTATCGTCCTTGTATCGCACTGTGCAGATGTGGTCGCCGCTGGTCTTTCCCGAGAAGGACCGCCTCAACCGAGACGATCACAAGTATCAAGTGATCGGACGCATTAAGTCAGACGTCACACTCGCGCAGGCACGCGAGCAGATGAACACCATCGCGCAACGCCTCGAAGCACAGTACAAAAACGGACGTGGTATTCGACTCATGCAGATCGAGGAGCTGTGGGTTGCCAGCGTGCGCTCGCCACTAATAATGATGATGGTTGCGGTGGGTTTCGTGCTCCTGATCGCCTGCACTAACGTCGCCAACCTGCTGCTTGCGCGCGCAACCGTGCGTCGGCGTGAGATCAGCATTCGCGTCGCGCTCGGCGCGGGGCGCCGCAGGTTAATTCAACAGTTTCTCGCGGAAGGTCTTCTGCTTTCGGTAATCGGCGCCACGATGGGTGTCGCCTTGGCGTGGTGGAGCATGGGCGTGCTCGGCAAGATCGCGTTTCCGTTTCTGCCGCGCTCGCAGGAGATAGGGATCGACTCGCGCGTGCTCCTCTTCACGTTAGCCGTATCGATCCTGACGAGCATCGTCTTCGGACTGATTCCGTCGCTGCAAGCCGGAAAAACTGACGTCCAAACAACGCTCAAGGAAGGCGGCAACGCAGCGTCTGAGAGCATGGTGGGCGGATGGCTGCGCCAGTTTTTGGTCGTGATCGAAGTCGCGGCCGCGGTCGTTTTGCTGATCGGCGCCGGCCTCATGATTCGCAGTGTTTTTCGTATCCGTGAAGTCGAACCCGGGCTCAAACCACAGAACCTGCTCACCGCGAAACTCACTTTGCCGCGAGACAAATACAAAGACGCCGAGTCTGCGATTCGTTTCCACCAGCAGGTGCTCGAGCGCGTGAGCAACTTGCCGGGTGTCGAATCCGCGGGTCTTGTTTCGCACCTACCGATCCAGGAGCGTGGCTTCAACGCAAACATCGGCGTTGAAGGGAAGACGTATCCGCCAAACGAGTCGCCGCTGGTCGAGCTTCGTGTTATTAGCGACAACTATTTTCAGACTGCGGGCATTCCTTTGCTGCGTGGTCGTGTTTTCAACAAACAGGAAGGCGACGGCAAACAGCCAGTCGTCGTGATCAACGAAGCGATGGCGAACCAAATCTGGCCGGGAGAAGATCCGATCGGAAAGCGTGTGCAAGACGAGAGTTGGGCGACAGTGATCGGCATCGTGGCCGATGTGAAGAACTATGGTCTGTTGCAGAAGCCGGCTCCGGAAATGTACGCACTGTACACGATGAAGAACTTCTGGCCCGACATGCGTTGGAACCTGCGACTGCTTGTGCGTTCGACGCTTGATAGCAGCAACATCGCTTCGGCCGTGCGGCGAGAGGTGCAGGCAGTGGATCCAGGCCAACCGATCTACGCCGTGCAAACAATGAACCTGGTGATCGAGAACACCGTGCGCGACAAGAGTCTCAACACGACGCTGTTGAGTGTCTTTGCGGGTGTTTCGCTGTTGCTGGCTGTGATCGGAGTTTACGGAGTGATGAGCTACACGGTGGCGCAGCATACGCGCGAGATCGGAATTCGGATGGCGCTCGGCGCGCAACCCGCAGCGATTCTCAAGCTCGTCGTGGGACGCGGGTTGGTGCTGGTTAGTACCGGTGTTGTGATCGGCGTGCTGGCGTCGTTTGGCCTGACGCGTTTTATCGAGCACATGCTCTTCGGTGTTACGCCCACCGATCCGCTTACGTTTGTGATGATCGTTGTTCTGCTCGGCCTGGTGGCGCTGCTAGCCTGCCTGATTCCCGCACAACGCGCGATGCGAGTCGATCCGATCGTCGTGTTGAGATCTCAATGATCGGATCTGTGCCACAAAAAGGCACAAAAGGCACAAAATATTAACTTCATTTTTGTGCCTTTTTGCGACCTATGATGAGCGCCGGCCCGTTCGTCCACGGCCACCGTGCCAAATAAGAGTCATCGACTCACCGACGCCCAGCCTGGACCATACTTCACTTGCCGCATCGAATTCGCGACACACGCGCTTTATTGCCTGGGCTGGGAATCCCGCGATCGAAGGTGCCTCAGAAGTTTTCTTCTGCCAGAGATCGCAGGTGACAGCGATCACGTGTTCGGACAACAGCGCATCCTTGTGGTTTACTTGCGCGATCCGTTTACGCCGGCGGGCGATCTTGCGTCGCTTGGTGTTGTCCGTCGGGATGATAAATGCTCCGCCGGCAGCGATTTGTCCGAACACACCACCCTTGATGCCCAGTTCATTCTCCACGATGAAGTGGGCCATGTCGTGCGGCAGGCGCGCATCATAGCCGGGAGCCGGATCCATGTACGACGACACTACATCGGGACCGTCGACCGAGACGCGGTAGCGACGTTGACCAGTTCTGGTGAATGTTACTTCCATAATGTTGATAGAATAGTCGGCGTTGAAACTACTATTCAAACTCTGCATCGTTCTGCTCGTTTGGCCCGTTTGTGTCTCCGCTCAGGAAGACGAGTGGCCTCCGCTTAGCTATCTCAGAAGCGATTACAAAGCCGTTTCCGTTGTTGCTCATATTCGCATCGAGCAAGCGGAGATAACAAGCCGTATTGGTGGCTACGAGAATTGGACAATCAATGCCGTGGTGCTCGAATCTTTCAAAGGGAAGTTTAAGAAGGGCGATGCGATCGAATATGTTCACGGCGCCGAAGCAGGTTTCAAGCGCGACTATTTCACCGGCGAGAAGATCGTGTTCCTGCTGGCCGAACGTGATCGAGAGCGGAAGCTTTATTACGCCGTCCTGGAAAACTCAACCCTGCCATACACGAAACACAGCGTCACGAAACTGCGGATGATTAGAAGATCTTCCTTATCGAAACGGCGCAAAGTTTAGCGACCATAAAGCACAAAAGGCACGATCATCTGTGCCTTTTGTGCCTTTTTGTGGCTCTAAAACGGATTACTGCGTCGTGCAGGATGTGTCGTCTATCACAAACGAAGTTTGCAATGACGAATCCTCTACGCCGAGGAAATAGATCCGAATCGTCTGTCCCTTGAACGCAGTCAGGTCGAAAGTCTTCAACGTGTAGCCAGTCGTCTCGTTCAAGTTGGAGTAAGTAGCAAGAGTCGACAGCACCGTGTTGCTGGAATTGCGAACTTGTACTCGCAACGTATCGAAGGCTGTTGTGGTTGTCGTCTCAGCTGAACTGATTTTTAGCCAGAAACTCAACGTCACAGTCGTCGCCGTTGATGGCACTGTTATCTGCTGATACAGCGTGTCGGTATGCGAGACGCCGTAGCCGTTGAGCCATGCATACCACGCACCGGTTCGCGGTGTTTGTTGAGTCGTGTTGGTAACCACGCCGGCAGTCGCCACCCAATTAACACCACCCGATTCGAATCCTCGGTTGAGCAACAATTCTGATCCCGGTGGCGGTGGCGGCGGAGCGCCCGTCAATAACGAGAAGAGCAAGCGGTTGGGAGATCCGGTTCCCGCATTGGTC
>JAICQI010000540.1 GCA_025937955.1 Pyrinomonadaceae bacterium | reverse complement strand
GCTTGAAGCCGGGGGCAGCAGTCTCGATCAAGTCGTCAAAACCACCGTATTCCTGGCGGATATGAAAGAGTTTTCCGGGATGAACGAGGTCTATGCGACGTTCTTTCCAGAACCGCCGCCGGCGCGGGTTACGGTTGCCGCCGCTGGTTTGCCCCGAGATGCCCTGGTTGAAATTGAGGCAATAGCACTGGTTTCCGAATAGACGTTTTGGGACAAAAACAACCGGCGCCGCCCTTCGAGAGAAGTCATAAGCGCCGGTTGCGAGGTTGATTGAAAACTTCGGGGTTGAGGCTTACGCAGCCTTCGAGACTTTGCCCGCCTTGATGCAAGTTGTACAAACTTTCATCCGGCGCGCGCCACCCTGCGGTGTTTGGACGCGAATCGACTGTAGATTCGGATCAAAGCGTCGCGGAGTGCGATTGTTCGCGTGCGAGACATTGTTGCCGAATTGTGGTCCTTTACCGCAGACTTCGCAACGTTTAGCCATTTTTTTCAACCTCCAGAAGTTCTTGGGTTTCTTTACCGGCGTTCCCGGCATCATACGGACTGTTGTCTTGCCGTAATCAGAAACCAAGTTTTATAGCAAACGCTTTTCCGGGTCGTCAAGCAGTGCGACCTGAAGAGCTTTGATCAGTTGTTAAAGGAGCAGAGTTAAAGTGCGCAACGCAAAAGTTCTTGTCATTATTTGTCTGGCGGCCGTGGGCCTGGTCTTGAGTGGGTGTGCCTCGAGCGGTTCTGAGACTAAAGACAGCATGGTGGCCGCTACCGTTAATGGCCGCAACATCATGCTTTCCGATGTTGAGCGTCAGGTCAGTCAGCAGGCCGGCGGTAACACATCTTCTTTGAATCAGCTGCAAATGGCCCAGGCTCGTTTGCAGGTGCTCAACGGTCTCATCCAGCGCGAAGTATTGTACCAGCGCGCCGAGCGAGAGAAGGTGCTTCCGACCGACGCACAGATTGAAGGGGCTATCGCTACACAAAAACAGAACAGCGGCATGACCGCGGAAGACTTCGATAAGAGCCTCAAGGCGCAAAACATGTCGGTGGAGACCCTCCGCGAGGAAGCAAAAAAGGATCTCGCCATTGCTGCGCTCCAGGATAAATACAACGGAAAGATCAACATCAGCGATCGTGAAGTCGAAGAGTACTACAGCGCCAACCGGCAGCTCTTTAAGAACGAGCGTGGTGTTGCCCTGGCGATGATCGTGGTGGACCCGGCTGACAATAGCAACACCGGGATCACTGATGATGCCAAGAACGAAGCCGACGCGAAGATCAAGATCGACAACATCTATCAACAGCTCCAGGGCAAAGCAGACTTTGCTACCGTTGCGCGCGCCAAAAGCGAGGAAGTCAACAGCCTGCGCGCCGGCGGCGATGTCGGGTTTGCGACTGAGCAGGATCTGCGGAACAACAACTTCCCGGATGAGATCATCGCGCAGTTTTTCGGCCCGATGCAGGTTGGTGATTACACGCAACCGGTTCGCTTTGGCAGCAGTGGCAAGTGGTACATCTTCAAGCTCGCCGAGAAGCGGCTCGCGACGGAGAATCTGACGTTGGAGAGTCCGGGCGTGCGCCAGCAGATCACGCAGGGCCTGACCAATCAGCGTAAGCAACTTCTCAATGCGGCTTTGTTAGAGACGGCGATAAACGAAGCCAAGATCGTAAATCATCTGGCCAACAACATGCTGAACAATCCGGGTAACCTTGGTCTGCGTCCGGCTGCGGAAGGTACACAAGCGCCGGCCGCAAGTCCGGTCTCAAGCCCGGTCTCAAGCCCGGCGGTCACCAGTTCGCCCGTATCGGTGAAGCCAGCAGCGTCACCGACGAAGTAAATTCTTAAGCCACAGATTCCACGGATTAAGAACACGGATCAGCGCTGATCCGTGTTTTTAATCTGTGGAATCTGTGGCTAAGCTCTTATGTTGTTTCGACTCTCAGAAGTTCATAAATCTTACGGCGTTCAGGACGTCCTGCGCGGCGCCTCACTCCAGGTGAACGCCGGCGAGCACGTTGGACTCGTCGGTCGAAACGGCGCCGGTAAGAGCACGATCTTTCGTCTGGTCAGAGGCGAAGAGTCAGCGGATCGCGGCGACGTGGTGCGCGCGCGCAACGTGAAGCTTGGCCTACTGGACCAGCACGTTCATTTCGAACCAGGCTCGACGGTCCACGAGTCGGCACTCGCTGCATTTGGCCGTTTGCAACAGATCGAACACGAGATGCACGAGCTGGAGCATCGCATGGCAGACGCCGGCGACGATCTCGAAAAGGTTCTCGAGCGTTACAGCGATCTGCAACACGAGTTTGAACTCGAAGGTGGTTTCGAATACGCCGCGCGGGCGGAAGCGATTCTGCAGGGACTCGGATTTGAGCGCGAAATGTGGTCGCTGGAAACGGAAAAGCTCTCCAGCGGCCAGCAGAATCGTCTCGGTCTTGCCTGTTTGCTCTTAGCGGCGCCGGATGTTTTGTTGCTCGACGAGCCCACCAACCATCTCGATGTAAGCGCGGTCGAGTGGCTCGAAGAATTTCTGCAGGGGTACGAATCGGCTTACGTGATCATCAGTCATGATCGTTATTTCCTCGATCGCTGTTGCCGTCGCATCGTGGATCTCGAGAACGGCCGCGCGTCGAATTACACCGGCAACTATTCCGATTATCTAGTCGAGCGTGAAGAGCGTCGCGAAGCTCAACAGCGCGCTTACGACAACCAGCAGCATTTGATTGCCAAGACGGAAGAGTTCATCCGTCGAAACATTGCCGGACAAAAAACGAAACAAGCACAGTCGCGTCGCAAGATGCTTGCGAAGCTCGAGCGCCTCGATGCTGTGCGTCCGGACCAGTCGTCGGGCGACTTTCGTCTGCAAGCAATTGAGCGCACGGGTAACCATGTTTTGACAGTTAACGAGCTGGCGATCGGTTATCCCGGCAAGCTGCTGGCGAATGATATCTCGTTCATACTGCGGCGTGGTGAGTGTCTCGGCATCATTGGTCCAAACGGTTCCGGCAAGACAACGTTCCTGAAAACGATCCTGAACAAACTTACGCCGCTTGGCGGTGAGATTCGTTGGGGCACGAAAGTTCAGATCGGTTATTACGCGCAGCAACTCGATGACCTCGACGATCGCAACGAGATCATCATGGAGTTGCGCCGCGTAGCGCCGTCGACTGCGACTGCCGGTGAATTACGTTCGTTCCTGGCGAAGTTTTTGTTCACGGGTGACGATGTTTACAAGCACGTCAGGGATCTCTCGGGTGGTGAGAAGGGAAGGCTGGCACTGGCGAAGTTGATCTACTCGCGCGTGAACGTGCTGGTGCTCGATGAGCCGACCAA
Organism: Pyrinomonadaceae bacterium; assembly: GCA_025937955.1. Taxonomy (GTDB): domain Bacteria; phylum Acidobacteriota; class Blastocatellia; order Pyrinomonadales; family Pyrinomonadaceae; genus PSRF01. The sequence continues at coordinate 1,366 of JAICQI010000540.1, read as the reverse complement.
CCACCTCGACATACCTTCACGTGAAGCACTCGAAGAAGCGTTGTCAGCGTATGAAGGAACAATCGTCACGATCAGTCACGATCGTTACTTTCTCGATCGTGTCGCGACACAGATTCTTGCGTTGGATGGTCTGGGCGGCGCCGAACATTACGACGGCGACTACACTGAGTATCACGATTGGAAACTCGGTTTGCGCGAGTCTGCCGCTCCGATCATTGCTGTCGAGGAAAATCTGGTAAGCGTCGCTCCTACTCCTGTTCCGGAACCACCGGCACCCGTCAAGAAGACTCCTCCGGCGCCAAAGAAACCCGGCATCAAAGTAGTAAAGAAAAAGAAACCGGACACGCGAACGCCGGAGTTAGTTGAAAGCGACATCTCACGCGCCGAACAACGCCTCAACGAAATCTCCCAACAAATGGGCACCCCCGAAGTCGCACGCGCCCCCGAGCGCCTCATCGCACTCAACGACGAGTACCAACAAACCGAAGCCCTCCTCCGCACCCTCTACGAAGAGTGGGACCAGGTCACCCTCAACGCGGAAAGCGTTCGCTAAAATCCAACTGCGTTTTATTGGCGAAAATCTGCGGCTTAGATCTCGGATACAACCGGCTCCTGGTCCAGGACGGAGTCGGATTCGCGCGTTAATCCCAGCGCGGAGAGTGCGTAGAAGACGATCGCGATTAGCACTATGTACTTAAATCCAACCGCCATCGATCCGTACTCCGCCAAACCGCCAACCATCGCGCCAGCGACGTTGATGCCGAAGGCGCGATCGGGCTGTGTGGTCCTTCTGAACGATCCCGCAAAAATGACCCCGGCGAAGAATATCGGCACAAACACTAACAAGCTTGCGCCGAGCACCTGTATCGCGCGGTTCATCCCGAGAAACGAATCGAGCGAAATGATCACGTTGAGCACCAGACTTATCAGCAGTCCCGCGTAATAGGGCCACAAGCGTGTGGTCTTAATCCTAAACGTCCAAAGATTCGCGAGCAGAATCATCGTCAACACTGCCATGAAGACGACGGAGTTCACGACCCACGTGCCGCCAAACAGCAGCGCCATCGTGACCACTGCTTTAGTTTCGATCAGCATGAATCCGGCGCCGAGGAAAAACATTTGAACGTTGAGTAAGCGCCCGCCTCCATTTTCGGCTTTTGCCTGCCGCGGCAGGAACAGCAGTATCAGCAACAATCCCAACCCGCCCATGATCAACAGTCCACGCCAGCTCAGCGTCGGGATCATCGGCTTAAGTAAATACAGGACCGGCCAATCGTCTGTCTCATTCGGCAAACTACCTTCCGGAGGCAACACACTCGCTAACCCGAAATGTTCCCACTTGGTCTGATCAGCTCCCGGTTGCTGC
>JAICQI010000538.1 GCA_025937955.1 Pyrinomonadaceae bacterium | reverse complement strand
CATGATCGCCAGGCCGGAGACAACTGAATCCAAAGGAAAGTAGACGTAGTCAATACGATCTCCAAGCTCATAAAGAACCTGGTTAACCGTGAAAGGCACAACTTTGAACTCAGGCTGTAGACAGTGGGCGATACCTGGTACGCTGAGAAGCTGGTTGAGCAACTCGTTCCGTGAGGCAGTGCTCGCGGTGAGCGGTTCCTTTCGATCTAATAAGAGGGATTGAGTAGCCATCCCGCATTACTCCAAAGCGGCACTTGGGTTCGGGCGAACAATAAAACGGGGGAACAACCAGTGTTCGTGGGTGATGAATTTTACTCTCTTTGTCCAGTCCCGTACAGTAGCAATCACAACAAAGTGTATGCGTAAAAAACGTTTTGTACGGCTTGATCTAGAACTAAGGATTGAATTAAAACTGTGCGCGAACGTACTGACACAGATGTTCTATCGGAATACAGTCGCCCTACACAACAAGCAGGGTGGCCGCGGCCGACGTATCCTTCCCGACTGACCTTGAGAAATATATGTCGGCCCGGCCTTTATAGCCCAGCTTTTAACGCCAATAATTTTCCCGTGAACAACCGAAGAGCGCTCTTTCATAGCGGAGTAAAAGCTATGCAAACAAAATCTACCCCCCGTGTCCTCTATATCGAGGATCATGAAGATACGCGCGAGTTGGTTACTCTTGTGCTCGAACAGAGAAATTATGAAGTCGTGACGGGCTCAACCATTGAAACTGGAGTCGCGCTCGCCCGCTCTCAGCAGTTTGATCTTTACTTGCTGGACTCGTGGCTGCCGGATGGTTCGGGTTTGGATCTCTGCCGCCGGATACGTGAGTTTGATAAGGTCACGCCGATTCTCTTTTACTCCGCCGCCGCTTATGAGATCGATCGCGACCTGGCACTCAGGTGCGGTGCGCAAGGGTATTTGGTCAAACCAAGTCAACCATCAGAGTTGTGTAATCTGGTTACCTCGTTGATCGAGTCTCGTCATTACCTACGCGTTGCGAGTTAATTTTGTAGGGGCGGCACTCCGTGGCCGCCCCAGCGCGCATTATTCCTGACTGGGGCGGCCACGGAGGGTCGCCCCTACAAAATTACCCGCTCCTCGCGCATGTCGGGCCAAAGGCTCCACAGAAGCAATCCCACTGACCACAGAATAACAATCGTCGCCGCAGTGAGGACCAGCCAGAAGGTCCAATACGACGGAAACGTTTGCTCAAAGCCGGGTTGAACGGCGTGGGCGAGGTTTACGTTGAGAGCCGCCGGCGTGAAGAATCGCGACGCGAGTTGGATTGCCAGGTACCAACCAAAAGCCCAGCGCCACGCAGTGCGATCCATTCGATAGTGCCTGATCGCGATCATCGCCACGATGAGCCCGCCGGCGTGCGCGAGTGTTGAAGTGAGAAACACGCCCCACGTGAGCACGACGTAGATAAACCAGACAACGAAACCCGGGATCGTCCAGATTGCGGCGAGCCGGATCAAAACCGGCTTTTCGAGGAAGAGACCCATCGCCAAAATCAAGTTGCCGATATTGCACATCCAGAACATGTGCCCGAGCTCATTGATTGGCCAGTAGTGGACAAACTGCGCGATGAAGAAGATCAGCGGGAGTATGCCGAGCAGCCGGAGTTTGTTACGGGGGGAAAGACTCATTGACGAGTTTTAGAATAACAGCTATTTGAAAAAAACACCGTGTGTACTTTCACGTCTTAGCGTCTTTGTGGTAAGAATCAGGTCGAAGTCATGAGCTCTCTGGAAGACCTCCTCAACAAATCAATACCCGAACTGAGTGACCTCTTTGTGCGGCGTCGACGGCCGGTGCCTAAAGGTTTACTTGAAGCGCTGGAAGTTGATCGGCGACAAGGCGCACATCAACTCGCGCGTCGCATTCGCGGACGTTATCGCGACAACCGCGCCGAAGGTCAGCGGCTGCACTTCCTGCTGCGGTTCGAGATTGAACTCTGGTCGCAAGGATACGGGTTCATCGCCGGTGTTGATGAAGCGGGTATGGCGCCACTGGCCGGGCCTGTTGTCGCCGGTGCTGTCATCCTCCCACAGAACTACAAGCTTCGCGGACTTAACGACTCGAAGAAGATACTCGATCCTGAGAAACGAGATGAGCTAGCACAACAGATCAAACAGGATGCTGTGTGCTGGTCAGTAGGTGTCGCGGAGGTCGAAGAGATCGACAAGATCAACATCTATCACGCCGGACTGCTGGCGATGCAGCGAGCGTGGCAGGGCTTGACCGTGCAACCTGATTTCATTCTCGTCGATGCGCGCAGGATCCCGAATTGCCAAACACCTCAACGCGGCATCATCCGCGGCGACGCGCTCTCAGCCAGCATCGCGGCTGCGTCGATCATCGCCAAGACCACGCGCGACGCGCACATGCTCGAGATGGACCAGATCTACTCCGGCTACGGGCTCGCCACACACAAAGGTTATCCCACCCCCGAGCACTGTCGCGCCTTGAAAGATCTTGGCGCTCTCCCCATTCATCGCCGCAGCTTCGCGCGCGTGCGACAGGCGCTGGGCCTCGACCCGATCCAGCCCGAGCTCTTCGCAACTGAGGCAGAGATCCCGCAAGAGGTTCAGCAAGAGATGACAATGGAGACCTCCGCGTGACAGTTAAAGAATCACTTTAGGGCCTACTATCGTCGATGGCTTCCTTAACGGAATACAAGAAGAAACGAAAGTTTGATAAGACTCCTGAGCCTGGGCCGACGAAGAAACACACTCGCACCCGCCGGCTGTACGTCATCCAGAAGCATCGCGCCACGGCATTGCACTATGACTTTCGACTTGAAGTCGATGGCGTGCTGAAGTCGTGGGCCGTGCCGAAAGGACCATCACTCGATCCGAAAGTTAAGCGACTGGCGATGCAGGTTGAAGATCATCCGGTCGACTATGCGAAGTTTGAAGGCGTGATACCAGAAGGTGAGTATGGTGGCGGCACCGTGATGGTTTGGGACTACGGCACATACAAGCCGGAGGAGACGGATGATGTTGAAGCGTCGCTGCGCAAAGGCGAGCTGAAGTTCACGCTTGATGGAGAGAAGTTAAAAGGATCGTGGGTGCTGGTGCGCACGCGCGGCGGGCGACAGTGGTTGTTGATCAAGCACCGCGATTACTACACGACTGAAGAAGACGTGACAGAGCTCGCGCCCGTTTCAATCCTCACGCGACGTTCGCTCGCCGAGATTGCAGAAGACGAAGGCGGGGACATCAAAAAAGCCGCCACCGGCGACCCTAAAAAAATCCCGCGCCGCACGGGCGTCAAGCGCCGTAAGAAAGGCGCCAAAGCCAAAGTCTGGCACAGCAACCGAGCCAGTTAAGCCACAGATTTCGCTGATCTGTGTAAATCGATTTAAACAGATCTGCGAAAATCTGTGGCTGGATTTAAATGAGGCCTCGGTACGAAAGTTCTCCATCGACGATCCGGGCGGCGGAGGTGAAGGGGTGGGGTTCGGTTTTGGTTTGGTCGAGGATGTGGATGACTGTGTGACCGGCGGCTTTTAAGTAATCCGAGATCAGGCTGCGATGACAACGCCACCAGAGCGCCTCAGCACACATCACCGCGACGCGAGCATCACGCGCAAGCTCAAGTAACTCTTCAACTGCATTCTTGAACTCATCGGTTTCCATGTGATCGGCGTAGGCACGAAACTGAGAATTCTTCCACGCCGTGTTATGGGAATCTGCTCGCGCTGTTCTTCGCCCGCCAAGCTTCGGCTCATGCTTGTACTCAATGCCAATCGCACCCAGCGCCTCCGACAGCGCTACGCGATTAAAGTGCGGATACCGCCGCGACCCGGGAAACATGCGCACATCAACCAACACTTTAATCTCGTGCGCCACGAGCATCTGCCCGAACTCTTCAGCGCTCCGCGTCGAATGCCCAACTGTCCAAACCGTAATCATCTTCTTGAAGTGTAGGCCCGCCGACCGTTAAAGATAAGCTTCAAGTTTGAACCTGCCTTTCGCTTCGTAAAGCGGCTTCCACAAATCGCCAAGCTTGCGCACACGAGCCGGCACGTTGTCGATACGGAAATCTTCGATCGCGATCCCACGCTCGACTTCTTTCCAGGTAACCGGCGTCGAAACTGAAGGCACCTTGTTTGGCCTGACTGAGTAGACTGACGCCAGCGTGCGCCCCCACGCATTCTGGTTGTAGTCGACCAGCACTCTTCCCTTCGGTCTCTTCGAAACCTGATAAACCGCCGTCAACAACTTCGGCGCCTGCGATGCGACTGCGTGAGCAAACTCCTTCGCGAACGTCCACACCTGCTTCTGAGTTGGCCCACGCTTGATCGGAATGTAGATGTGAATTCCTTTCGAGCCGGTGGTCTTCGCGTAACTCGGGATCTTGAGCGAGTCGAGCCCCAGCTTGAGAAACAGCGCCGCTTCGCGCACTTTCTCAAATGAAGCATTCGGCACCGGATCAAGATCGAAATGCACGTAATCCGGGCGATCGACGTCGTCGCAGCGCGCATACCACTGATTAAGATCGATGCAGCCGAGATTGATCACCCACATCAACGCGGGCACATCCTGAATCATCGGAAAGTTGATGATGTTTCCAGACTCGTGCTCGATGTTGCAGATCTCAATCCACTCAGGCCGCGGCGACGGCGCGCGCTTCATGAAGAAGAATTCGCCCGCCGCGCCGTTTGGGTAACGCTTCATCACCATCGCGCGAT
>JAICQI010000188.1 GCA_025937955.1 Pyrinomonadaceae bacterium | reverse complement strand
AGTTTTTTGCATCGACAGTGACACGGATCTGTGACGTTGTCGCGCCAGACTCAGGCTTATTTTCCTGCGAGGTGGTGAGATGACAGCAACAGCACAGGCGCGAGAGAACGACTTACAAAAACTGCGAGAGATGATCAAGGACATCGACTTCTGCATGATGACGACTCTCGATGAGGATGGAGATCTGCGAAGCCGGCCGATGTTGGTGAATGGTGATGTAGATCCCGATGGAGATCTTTGGTTTTTCACTGGTGCGTCTTCACACAAGGTGAGTGAGATCGCGAAGTTGCCGAAGGTGAACGTCAGTTTTGCGGACCCTGAGAATCAGCACTACGTCTCGGTCAGCGGTACGGCCCAGCTCGTACGCGATCGCGACAAGATTGAAGAGTTGTGGAGACCGGAGTTTAAGATGTGGTTTCCTGAAGGCAAGGACGATCCGGAGATCGCGTTGCTGCGCGTTAATCTCGAGAAGGCCGAATATTGGGACAGCCCGTCAAGCACAGTTGGTTACATACTGAACTTTGTCTCTTCGCTGGTGACGGGCAAAGAAGCAGACGGTGGTGAAAATAAGAAAATCGAGTTTTAAAGGAGACACGAGATGGCGCAAGGGGGCGATCGAGGGAAGAGTCCGAATGTTACAGGCACGCAGCCAAAACCAAAGGTCAAGAAATCACCGAACCAGGCCGGCGAACGAGCAGTGAAGCGCGGCGCACGACAGGGCACAGGCAAGGTGACCCAGGCTGGTCCAAAGAAAGTCGCCGCCAGATCCACCAAGCGATCTCGGGATCGTTAGACAGAATTTTGGCCACGGATATACACGGATGTAGATCCCGTCCGTGTAAATCTGTGGCTGAACTTCAACTGTTCCTGCGCACCACGCTCGCTGCCACCGCGACAAGCTCAGCCAACTCAACCGGCTTTGGCACGTGCATGTCGTAGCCGGCGCGCAATGCTTGTAGACGATCTTCGATGCGTGTGTAAGCGGTCAAAGCGATTGCCGGGACCTTGCCACCGTTTGCTGCCGGTAAACGACGGACCTGCCGGATTAGATCATAACCATCTACGCCCGGCATTCCGATATCGCTGATCAGGACGTCAGGTGTCTTCGCCATTAACGCTTCCACCGCTTCCACGGCAGATCCGGCAACACTAACTGTCGCGCCACAGTATTCAAGTCCCTGTCTCAGCAGCTCACGCGTATCTGCTTCATCGTCCACTACCAGGATCTTCAGATCATCCAAACGGTCAGTAACATCGTTTGGCGGCAACAGATCTCTTGCACCCGGGTGCACTCGACCAGCCGACGGGTCGACTTGATAGACCGGCGCGATAGGCAACGCTACGGTGAATGTTGCGCCTTTGCCCTCGCCTTCACTATTCGCGCTTACTGTTCCTCCGTGCATTTCAACCAGGTGTCGAACGATTGCCAGGCCCAGGCCCATGCCACCATGTTGCCGGCTGGTTTTCTGATCGGCCTGTCGAAAACGATCGAAAACGTGCGGCAGAAAGTCAGGTGAGATCCCCTGGCCGGTATCGCTGACGACGATCTCGAGATGTGAATTGACTCGCTGAGAGCGAATTTGAACACGACCACCGCGCGGCGTGAATTTGATCGCATTCGAGAGCAGGTTCCAAACCACTTGTTGCAGTCGCACCGGATCGCCGGGAATCAAAATGGCGCCAGTGTCGAGCACTTTCTGTACGCGCACGCCCTTGGCTTCGGCAGCGGGCCTGACAGCCTCTACCGCAGCGTCGATAAATGAATTTGGATCCGATGGGCGTACGTCCATGCGCAACTTGCCCGTGATGATTCGCGAAACATCGAGCAGGTCGTCGACGAGTTGCGCCTGGGCGCGAGCGTTACGCTCAATCGTATCGAGCGCTTTAGCGGAGTTCTCGGGCGAGAGTTGGCCCGTGCGCAAGATTCTGGCCCAGCCGAGAATGGCGCTCAGTGGTGTTCGTAACTCGTGTGAGATGGTGGCAAGAAATTCCTCTTTGAGCCGGCTCGACTCTTCCGCCTGCCGGTAAAGACGTTCGTTCTCCGCGGCTGCTCTCTCTGCTTCAGCGCGTGCTTTTGACGCAGTTTGGTAGAGACGAGTAACGCTCTCGTTGAGTGAGCGGAGTTCCTCCGCCTGGTTGCGCAACGTTTCCTCGTTTGACTTGCGAGTTGAGACGTCCTGCACGAAGCCCAACATTCCGACAATCGTTCCATTGTCGGCGTAAATTCCACGACCTCTCGACGAAACCCAAACTTCCGAGTTGTCATCGCGCTTCACGCGATACTCGACGTCGTAATCAGTGTGATTAGCGAGTGCCTCGTCGACGGCGACTCTCGCCACCTTGCGATCTTCTTCGTGCAACAATTCGCTCATGGCGTCCCAGGTCATCTGTGGACCAGGGGGAATGCCAAAGATGTTCGCGGCAGTTTCAGACATGTTGACGAACTCTGTTTTTGCGTCCCACGACCAGTCGCCGAGTCGCGCCGCGTCCAGCGCGAGTTTCAGTCGTTCCAGAGCTCCGTCAAGCGCCTTGCGAGCCTGTTTTGGTTCGGTGATGTCACGCGCGATCTTGGAAGCGCCTACGATCTGACCGTTTGGGCCTTTGATGGGAGAGACGGTCAATGAAATGTCGATCAGCCTGCCGTCTTTACGGACGCGCACCGTTTCGTAATGCTCGATTCGATCGCCGGCTCTGAGCCGCGCCAGGATTGCCGGTTCTTCATTTTCGTGATCCGCGGGTATGAGGATCGTGACAGGCTTGCCGATTACTTCATCGGCGGTGTAGCCAAAAATGCGCTCCGCAGCCTTATTCCAGCTCGTAATGATGCCTTCAAGAGTTTTACTAATAACCGCATCGTCGGCTGATTCGATAATAGCGGAAAGCCAGTACTGCGCCAGTTCGGCGCTGCGGAGGTCTTCGAACTGATTTTTTGTTGAGGCACCACTGCGCGCCTTGCCGTCAGAACGTTTCCTGGACATATCGTGCGAAAACTCTTCGTACGTGTTGCAAGGAGAGTGCTGTAGGGGTTGAAGGGGAGAGAGGATTATAGCAAGGGAAAAGTGTACAAGCCACAAAGAGGCACAAAAGGCACAAAACCAATATCGTTCTGTGCGTTTTGCGCCTCTTTGTGGCCTGTATCGGAGTCTTTTAGTTGCTCTGCGAGAGTTTGCCGATGAGGGTGAACAAGGGCAGGTACATGGCGATGACGATGGAGCCGATGGTGACGCCCAGGAAGCCGATCAGTAGGGGTTCGAGGAGCGTAAGCAGGTTGGCGATGGCGGAATCGACCTCGGCTTCGTAGAAGTCAGCGATCTTGCCGAGCATCGCGTCGAGCGCGCCGGTCTGTTCGCCGATGCCGATCATTTGCGCCACCATGTGTGGAAACACTTCCGTGGCTTTCAAGGGATCGACGAAACTCTCACCACGCTCAACGCCGGCCCTTACTTTCGTGATTGCCTCTTCGATGATCACGTTGCCGGATGTCTTCGCAGTGATATCCAACGACTGCAGGATGGGCACACCCGAAGACAGCAATGTCGAAAGAGTTCGTGAAAACCTCGCGACAGCGATCTTGCGAAAGATGTCGCCCATGATCGGAAGCTTGAGCAGGATTCGATCGATGGTCCTCCGCCCGCTGGGTGTTTGGTAATAGAATTTGACTGCCACACCGATGCCGATTACCGAAGCGAGGATTATCAGTCCGCCCCAGCCCGCGAGAAAGCTACTGATCCCCACGACGATGCGCGTTGGTAGCGGCAACTGTTCGCCTGGTCCAAGTAGACCGAGAAAGATGTTCTGAAACTGCGGAATAACCACCACCATGATGACCGCAACCGCCACGATGGCCAGTATGATCACGGCCGACGGATATATCATCGCAGAGACAATGTCGCGCTTTAACTTGACGATCTTTTCGATGAACGTAGAGAGTCGTTGCAGAATGATGTCGAGAATACCGCCCGTTTCGCCAGCCTCGACCATGTTCGAATAAAGCTGATCGAACACGCGTGGGTGGCGGCCCATCGCCGCCGCGAGCGTGGAGCCTTCTTCGACGTCCTGCCGCACCTGGAGCAGGATCTGCTGAAAGTACTTATTCTCCTGTTGTTGGGCCAGGATCTCGAGACACTGAACCAGCGGCAAACCCGCATCGATCATTACCGAAAACTGGCGGGTAAAGACCGACAAGTCTTTCGACTTAACTTTTTTGCGACCGCCGATTTTGGGAATGCCGATCTCGCGGCCCTTCTCTTTAACCGAAGTCAGCGTTACTTGCTCCTTGCGCAGGATCTGGCGCAGGGCTTCGCGATTGTCCGCGACGCGTTCGCCAACAACGATCTCGTTCAGTTTGTTGCGGCCTTTGAAAACATACGTGGGCATAACGGTAAGCTCCAGAGTGGCTTATCTTGGTACGTTCGGCCTGACGCCAACCGGGCGGGGCTGAGCATAAGGACTCGCGTGCGGTTTCGTCGTGTTGCCGGCATTTACTCCGGAACCGCGATCGATCAACTCGCGCAGTTCGTCGACGTTCGATGAACGTTGCAGCGCGGTGTCCAGGGAGATCTGGCGTTTGTGATAAAGCGTCGCTAGCGACTGGTTGAAAGTCTGCATTCCGTACTTGTCCTGTCCGGTCTGCATCATGGAATAGATCTGGTGGACCTTGTCTTCGCGGATCAGGTTACGAATCGCGCCGTTGGGAACAAGGATCTCGAGCGCCATCGCGCGGCCGCTGCCCTCAACGCGTGGCAGCAGCGCCTGGCAGAGAATTCCTTCGAGCACGAGGGAAAGCTGCGCGCGAATCTGCGCCTGCTGATCGGAAGGGAAGACGTCGATGATACGGTTGATGGTTGACGCCGCGGAGTTGGTGTGCAGCGTAGCGAGCGTAAGGTGTCCGGTTTCGGCGATACGCAACGCCGACTCGATGGTTTCGAGGTCGCGCATTTCGCCGACGAGAACAACGTCAGGGTCCTGGCGCAACGCAGTTCGGAGCGCTGCCGCGAAGCCGTGCGTGTCGGCGTTGACCTCGCGTTGATTGATCAAACAGCCTTTATGGTTGTGGAGAAACTCGATCGGATCTTCGATCGTGAGTATGTGCTCGTGACGATCGCGATTGATTTTGTCGATCATCGCTGCGAGCGTCGTCGATTTACCTGAGCCGGTTGGTCCAGTCACGAGAATCAGACCGCGCGGCTTTTCGCAGAGCTGTTTGACGACTGTGGGCAGACCGAGCTCTTCGAACGCTTTGATCTCGTAGGGAATGGCGCGAAAGACTGCGCCGACCGCGCCGCGCTGGTTGAACAAGTTGGCGCGGAAACGAGATAAGCCTTTGACGCCGAATGAAAAGTCCAGTTCCAGGTTTTCTTCGAAACGATGCTTCTGCGCGTCTGTTAATACCGAGTAAGCGAGCTGCTTGGTATCGGCTGACGTCAGCACGCGATAAGCTTCGAGTGGACGAAGATGTCCGTCGACTCTGACTTGCGGTGGCGAGCCAGTAGTAATGTGAAGGTCCGAACCGCCCAGCTCGGAAAGCTTACGGAGCAGTTCGGAAAGCGAGATCTGCGGGACAGATTCATTCAGTCGCATCGAGGTCGTCTCTCCTGAAATGATGCAACCCTTAAATAGGTCCTATAGGACATATAGGACCTATTAAAGGTCGCTCAACTTTAGTTGGAACTAACAGTTGCAGCTTTGGCGCGGAGCGATTCGATGAAGCGTTCCGCTTCAGTCGTCATGCGATCCGCAAACTCAACTGGTGAATCGGTGGTCAGCCCATAAATGCGCCCGCCGGCTTCCGTGAAATAGAACGTCCACGTCTTCTCCGGTGTCAGAGCATCTTTCGGCGTGCGGCCCGTGACCACAAAAACACGATGGCCATTGACTTCGCGCACGAAGTCGTTAACAACCCAGCCGCCTGACGAAACCATCTTGTCGATGACCATGCGGCGCAGGTCGGCAACGGCCACTCCACCCAGCATCTTCTTCTGTTCGCGTGAAGTCAGAAACGCCGGATTCGGTCGACTCATCGCTACCACCGCAAGATTCATCGAGCCGGGCAATGTTGGAGCCACCTCAGCTTTCACCGCGGCATGCGCTGCGTTAACAACTCTCGGCCGTGTGGCGCCATTCGTAGCCGGAGCCGAAGCCGGAGCCGGAACGCTCGCCGTCATAACTGGCGGCGGCAGTGTCGTCGTCGTTACGGTCGTGGCGTTGGAAGGCATTGACGGTAACGCCGGCTGAGCCGACTGTGAAAGCCCGGAAAGATCACCGACCGAAATGTTTTGCGGCAGTGACATCAGCTTATTGCGATGGGCCAACTCAGCCGCTAAACGCCTCTGTTTTAGGCGCGCGCGGTAGCGTCGCCACCAGGCGCGTGAACGATAGCGATGATGACGGCGTTGCCCGACTTGCGTGGTTTGCCTCACGCCGTGTGCTTCCTGTGTAAACGGCAACATGATGCCCACAGACAGCACCAGCATCAGCGAGATTGCAATTATTCTTAGCATCTTCGGTTCTCCTCAATTAGGCGACCGTTTCGCGTACGACTTCCTCGGGGGACGTCACGCCGAGACGAATCTTGTGGAGACCTGATTCGCGCAACGTGATCATGCCGTCTTCGATCGCCTTCTTTCTCAATTCAAGTGCGGAAGCACCGATCAAGATCAACTCACGAATCTCGTCGGTAATTTCCATCACTTCGTAAAGGCCGATTCGCCCCTTGTAACCTGTGTTATTGCACGTCGAACATCCCTTGCCCTTGAAAGTCTTGATGGCTTTGGCTTCCTCGGACGAAAACCCCACTTCGATTAGCGCTTCAACCGGGGTCTGGTGTTCTTGTTTGCAATCCTTGCAGACGCGGCGAATCAGTCGTTGTGCCTGGATGAGGTTTACGCTGGTGGCGACAAGAAAAGGTTCGATGCCCATGTTCATAAGGCGGGAAATAGTCGAGGGAGCATCGTTGGTGTGGAGGGTAGAGAGTACGAGGTGACCAGTGAGTGCGGCTTTGATGGCGATCTCAGCCGTTTCGAAGTCGCGGATTTCGCCGACCAGAACGATGTTTGGATCCTGGCGCAGGAACGAACGAAGCGCGGCGGCGAAGTTCAAACCGATCTGCTCTTTCATCTGCACCTGGTTGATGCCCGGAAGGTTGAACTCGACCGGGTCTTCAGCGGTCATGATGTTTGTATCGACTGTGTTCAACGATTGGAGCGCGGAGTAGAGCGTGTTTGTCTTACCGCTTCCTGTTGGACCAGTTACCAGCACCATTCCGTACGGCTTGGCAATGTTTCGTTTGAACTTGACGAGCGATTCCGGCTCGAAACCCAGCTTGGTCATGTCGAGCATGAGGTTCTGTTTGTCTAACAAGCGGAGCACGACTTTTTCGCCAAACAGAGTGGGGAGAGTAGAGACACGAAAGTCGAGCTCGCGCGAACGCGAGTCGACTTTTACTTTGATCTTGATGCGGCCGTCCTGGGGGAGACGCTTCTCGGAGATGTCGAGCTTCGACATGATCTTGATACGCGAGATCAAGGCGTCGCGCATTTTCAGCGGTGGGTGCATTACGTCGTAGAGAACGCCGTCGATGCGGAACCTGATGCGCAACTCTTTCTCATAAGGTTCGACGTGTATGTCAGACGCCCCGCGGCGCAGGGAGTCGACCAGCAACACGTTGACGAGACGCACCACGGGGGCGTCTTCGCTCATGCGCGAGAGCGTGGAGAGATCGATCTCTTCGTTGTCTTCAAGTACTTCGACGTCTTCGGCCTGCCCGTGGTCAAAGTCGAGACTGTCCAGGGAGACGAGGTCGTCCTTTGTAATCGCGCCCGAGCCGTTAGAGCCTTTAGAACCGTTTTGGTGGACGGCTTCGTCGACGGTGACTGAAGCCAGCTCGATCTCCCGCGAGCTGCCGTAATACATCGCAATCGCCTGTTGCACACTACCTTCGGCGACGACGACCGGCTCGACGTTCAGCCCGGTCATGAACTTGACATCGTCCATGGCGAAGACGTTGGTCGGATCGACCATCGCCAGGGTCAGCGTTGCGCCGACGCGTGAGAGGGGCAAAACAGAATGTTTTTGCGCGACCTCCTGAGGGATGAGACTGAGGACCGCGGGATCGATTTTAAATAGATCGAGATTGACGGAAGGAATACCGTACTGTCGCGACAGCACGGCTGTGATCATGTCGTCGCTGATAAGGCCAAGCTTCACGAGATTAAAGCCGAGTCGACCACCATGTTCGCGTTGGTAGTCGAGTGCCTCTCTCAAGTGTTGCGGGCTAATAAGATTTTCACGAACCAGTATTTCGCCTAGTTTCGCTGACATTTGTGACCTAATGCTCGGGAGTGGTAGATCGCCGATTACTGAGAGGTGGATTGAGGCGCCGAATGGGGCGCGAGGCATGACCGATTTTCTCAATACAACGATGGCGCTAACATCGTTGTGCAGTCATAGTACCGTTTGAACACCGAGAGTGTCAAGGTAGGATTTCCAGCGAAAATAGTGGCTTAATTAACACAAAACAAAGAAGAAAGAACAAGTCAGGAAGAGGGGCTTGCCCCCCGCGCACGGAACAGCGGGGGCAAGCCCCGCGTCCTGGCGTGTTGTATTTAACCCGTGGTCTTTTTATCTATGGGCGCGGCGGGCGCGGGGGCCGGCCAGTCTTCTCCGGAGTTACGTTCTCGCTTTCCTTCAACGCCGCAAGAATCATCTTGGCGTCGTCCTTCATCGGATTTGAATCCGGCGCGACTTCCACGAAGCGCTGGAGGTAATTGGCCGCTTCCTGGAATTTTGCTTTGTCGCCGATGGCATAAACCGCCAACCCTGCGCCAAGATTCGCCTCGGGGCTGTCCGGCGTTGTAGCCAGGATGGCCTTGAACTCCGTCAATGCCTTATCAGCGGAGCCGGCATCGAGCAGCATCTGCGCCATATCGATCTGGGCTTTGGCTTTCTTGGCCGGATCCGTTTCCACCGCGATGTAGTCCTTGAACGCCGTGATTCCGGCTTCAGCTTGCTCTCCGCCACCTCCCTTGGTGACATAGAGCCGCATTGACTCAGCGTGCGTGACCATCGCGGCGTACTTGTTGGCGGTGTATCTTTGTGTGTCGCTCGGATCGGTCGGAGCCGGTTGGGCCTTGATCAGCGTCACTGCCTTGCCGGATGCTTCCGCGGAGGCTTTGAAGTCCTCCCTGGCCGCTTGCAGTCCGGCGGCCTTGCCGGCGTCGTCCAACGTCTTCGAGGTGATGCTGGCGTTGAAACGCTCCACGCCGCGTCCTTTCAACGCTACCGCTTTATT
>JAICQI010000517.1 GCA_025937955.1 Pyrinomonadaceae bacterium | reverse complement strand
GTCCCGATTTACATTTATGACCGTTTGGACGAACCGACCCGGGGCATGCTCGAGGAACATCTGGCCTATGCCGAGGGTGGCGAAACCGCAGTTACATTCGCGACCGGAATGGCGGCCATCAGCGCAGCCCTGGGTATCACTAACAAAGCAGGCACTGAGATTGTCGCGCATCACACCCTTTACGGTTGTACCTACAGCTTGATAACCAACTGGCTGCCTCGGTTCGGTATAACAACGAGATTTGCTGACCTGAGAGATGAGCGTAGTTTCAAAGCAGCGATCACCAACCGCACCCGCGTGGTTTATTTTGAAACCCCTGTGAACCCCACGCTCGATCTGATCGACATCGCGTTGGTCCGTCGCTGGATGGACGAAGCCAGACCCGGAGAAGCAGAGAAGGATCGATTGCTGATGATTGTTGATAACACCTTCGCCACGCCTTATTGCCAGAGGCCTCTGGCACTCGGAGCCGATTTCGTGGTCCACAGCCTGACCAAAGATATTGGCGGTTTTGGCACCGACATGGGAGGCGCCGTGATTGGACCACTCAAGTATCATGCGCCGCTCTTGATGTATCGCAAAGATTTTGGTGGGGTGCTTTCGTCTAAGAGTGCCTGGTCGATTCTCGTCTACGGATTACCTACCCTGGCAACCCGCATGGTGAATCAGCAAAAGTCTGCGAACCGAGTGGCCCAGTTTCTGGAGCGGCACCCCAAAGTAGCATCCGTATGCTATCCAGGACTGGAGACATTCCCGCAGTACCAACTCGCTCGCCGGCAGATGACAAATTATGACGGCAAATTTGCCCCCGGAAGCATGGTCTATTTTGTGTTGAAAGGTGACGAACAAACGGCCACGGAAGCTGCCGATCGTTTCATGGATTACATTGCAAATCATGCTTACAGTGTTACGTTGGCGGTTAGCTTGGGACAGATCCGTACTCTCATCGAAGAACCTTACTCAATGACGCACTCGGCGTTACCTGCGGAACTGAAGCACGCCCGAGGACTCGAGCCAGGCGGCATCCGACTTTCAGTCGGCCTGGAGGACTGGCACGACATCATCAACGATTTGGAGATCGCATTGGAGCAGATTTGATGACAACAGTTCTCAGCAAGGTGCAAGCTAATCATTGCCGAGCGGAATTAATCGAAAGAAGGGACGTATCACAGAATCTCGCGATACTTCGTTTTCGGGTCGCGGAACGACTCTCCTTCACTGCTGGTCAGTATGCAACTATTAGCATCGCCGTTGATGGTGATCTGGTCGAACGCCCATACTCGATTGTCTCGTCACCTCATGAGCCATTCATCGAGTTCTTTATCGAATTAGTTCCAGGCGGCAACATCACACCGAAGTTGTGGGAGCTGAAGTTGGGATCCACCATTTTGGTACGACGGCGCATTGTGGGCCAATTCACTCTGGACAAGGGCGTCACCCACCACTTAATGCTCGCTACAGTCACAGGCGTCGCGCCGTTTGTCAGTATCCTGAGAACTCAACAAATTGATCTGGAGCGGGGAGCGACCTCCAACCATCGATTTGTCGTCATCCATGGTGCAAGCCAGTCTGCCGATTTTGGTCCCTATCGCAGCGAGCTCGAAGAATTGTCACGTGCAGGATGGCTGACGTACATACCAACCGTCAGCAGGCCGTGGGCAGAACCGAGTTGGGAAGGCGAAACCGGTCGAATCGAGGATATTATGCGCAAGCATACCGATCAGCTTGGTTTTGATCATAGTAACTCGGTTGCGTACGCGTGTGGTCACCCGCAGATGGTTGCGAATGTCAAAGAAATACTGGCGCGCGCCCGGTTTCGTAAAGACCAAATCAAAGAAGAAAAGTACTTTAGCCTCGACGACATCGACCCTCCAGAACTCTGATCAGAAGTACTCAAATAAGAGCGGGGCCGCTGAGGAAAGAAAAATATTTCTCCCGCAAAGGCGCAAAGAAAGCCTTAGAAACACGCTGGCGCTTTGAACTCACCTGCAAGTTAGAAGCTGAAGCGCGTTGTGTAATTCTCCACTACTCCTCAGTAAAATCTCCCAACCCACTGATCCCAGGAGCAAAAGAAACCAAGGAATCTCGATTACTAACTGGTATGAGCATTGCTGAACTGTCGCTCAACACAGCTTGTAATCGAGGCAAGATCCAGCCTCAACAAGGTTCGGCTGGAAGCCTGCACTTTTTATGGGGATTACGTTTGCGCTGACAGTATCGTCGTGCTCCGGTAGCGTAGAGCAATGCGATACCAATTATCAAACCTTCAACAAGGAGCAGCACGATGAAAAGAAGCACATTCCCGCTGCTGGTTATCCTGATCCTTGCAGCTATTGTTGTCACAACTTCAACGCCCGCCGCCATATTGCCCGAGAATGGCCCTTCCGCGTTTGGCGCTGGCCAATTCAGGTACCTCAATCCAGACACTGAACGAACTGAAATATGGAATTTTTCTTTTGAGGCCATAGCCAACAAAAACGGCCAGACGAGAGGACGAGCGCACTTTGAAAATTTGACCGCTCAGAAGCAGATAGTCGTGAGGATTAATTGTCTAAGTGTTCAGTCGACCAACGTTCCGTCGGGCATCATCCTCAATGCCGGTATGACCGGCAAGGTCTTACACACTGACTATCCGCATCTTGCGAAATCGACAACTGTCGCATTTGCTGCGATTGATGGTCCATTGCCGATTGGCACTGACAATATAACGCCGCTGTTCGAGTTCCCGTTTCCGGAACTGGATTGCTCCTATGCACAACCTTTAACACTACTCGCCGTTGAAAATGGCGATATCGAAATTCAGCCTTAACCCAAACTCGGCATCCCAGCTTGATACGCTCGAAACAAGCTTCTTTGTCCAGTTGCCGTGTTCGTAACACTCGCGTGTAACTAAGTTGTGATCCGGGAGCTTTTCGCCTTTTGTGAAAGGCGATCTTCCACCGTTGTTCTTAGTGCCTTTTTTCAATTAACGCAGAGGGCTGCAGAGAAAAACTATCCTTAGCTACTCTTCGTGCAAAGCCGCATGAAGGAACGGGAATCTGAATGAGGTGTATCTGCCGAAACTTTCGGGGCATGGCGTCAATTGGCAGGTGCTGTCCATCCGGCTATTCGGAGATGCTCAATTGCACTTTCGATCCTGACAGCAAAATTTGACGTGGGGTCGTCGACAAGAGTTGCGAACGTCACCCCGATCACCTTTCCCCTCTCCCCAAACATCGGTGTGCCGGACGAACCCTGGGTGGTCATCCCATCGATAACAATTCGATTCCTGTACAAATCCCTAATGTGTCCCTGCGTCATCATCGGTCTGATTAGTTTACGTTTCGAAAGTTGATCGAGCAGACTTGTGAGTGAGGCACCATACTCGTCCATTAACCCCACTGCTTCCTTTTCAGGCAGCAACGCTAACAACCTGTCAGGCCCGGATGGATAACCCATCGTCACAACGGATTTACCGACCTCGAGCGTTCCTGATTCTTTATCTAATGGAAGAGCAGGAATTCCCGGCGGTACGGCTTTGGATTGCAGTGCACAAACAGCGATGTCATCGGTTTTTGAACTAGATTTGAGTGTAAGACGGATTGGTTGACTTTGCCCTGGAAAGTACGCCAACAAGTGCTTCAACCGAGGCGTGGCACCCGTGCTCTCCATGTAAAACTGAGTGCGCCTGTCTGCTGCCCACGGCTCGAGGGCAATGTGATGATTTGTTAAAACATATCCACCGCCTACATGAAAACCAGTAGCCTCGAATTCCCGCTCAAAAATGGCCCCTTCGCCTTCGTATGTAAGCTGTCGTCCGGTGCCAATTATCAACACACTCTCTGCGGTGTCTTCCTCGACCTCGGGATACCTCAAGGGACGGCCCGTACTCGGTTCGACAAGAATGTACGAACCCGCGATCAAACAAACCCCATTGCCATACGTGGCCCAAAGCTTAGGCGGCAACGCAAGCGAGCGTACCCTGGATCGATCCGAATCGTTAAGATCGGAATTGATATCTTTAGGAGGAGCAATCCCTTGCTCTATTCGATCAATGCGCTCGTGGAGAATGGCAAGTTGTTTATTAAACTCCTCAATTCGGCTGCCTTGGGTCGCAGACACGCCCAGCATTTTCTGCTGCCCTTCGTAGGCTGTTAAAACCGAACGGACGAGGAAGACTGCTGTGCCTGCAACTAGGATAACTGCAACGAGCACCAGGATTCTGGCGGTCAGACTAATCCGTTCGACTAAACCTCGCCTCAACCCAACGTGCCGCGGGGCCTCCACCAAGATTGGCGCCATTAACATAATTGCCTCCTGAAATAATAAACAGGCAATGTATATGCCCATCGCTGGAGCTCAGGAAGACGGCTCAAAAGCTCGATTGGTTTAAGATAAAGCGTGGTTTCCCTCAATAGTGGGTGGCTTTTCGCAACAAGAAAAAGTCAATCCCTTTAAGCCTGACTCTTCGTGGAAAGCTTGTTATGGCTCTACGAGTCTTAAAAATGTCGTATCCCTGGCATTGGCCCACCAGCCAGACGATCTAAGCAACTCCTCAGCTCAGCAAAACTGCGCCAGCCAACCCACACAAGCACTAACAGCTCCGGTAACTCAAACCGAGCAGACGACCGCCGCCGATAAACTGATGACTGCCTTCGTTATTGTTTGATTTCAACTCTTAAGTTGAACGGCGGGGACAAAGCTCCGCCTCCCGTCAGGCGGCGGCGGTTGCGACAACGATCATGCGTAACGGCTTTGCCTCAAAAGTCCAAAATCATTCTTGGATCGGGTCAGTACAGGGAGCGATAGCGACCTGGTCAAATCATGGAAGTCAAGAATCGTTAGGAAATATTGCATGCTG
>JAICQI010000719.1 GCA_025937955.1 Pyrinomonadaceae bacterium | reverse complement strand
AGTACAGGGAGCGGTAGCGACCTGGTCAAACCATAGGAGTCAACAGTCGTGGAAGTATCGCATGATGATCACTGACCAGGTCGCTACCGCTCCCTGTACTGACCCGATCCAAGAATGATTTTGGATTTGAGGGAAAGTCTCCCTGAGTCCACTTGTTCCTCTAGTTTCGGCGATCAATGTCGCGTGAACTGTCAGAACATCGAGCTTCTCGGGGAATATCATCAGCGGGAGAGTATTTATCGATCCGGACCTTTTGCTAACTCTTCGAAAGCATTCCGACGCCTGGAGAGGATTGATTCGAAGGCACTCATGAAGTCGCGCGAACGCCTGGCCTCCTCGACCGGGCGCACCACCAAAGCTCGTCCTACAATCTCGACCTCCAATTCCGCTCCCGCCTCGACGCCAAGCGCTTCAATCGCTTCAGGCGGAAGCACAACTGATGAGCGTTGGTCTATTGTGGTAACGATTTTAGACATGGGTGAATTGTAGCCTGCTGGCTAGACGTAAGTATCGCAGCGGGACAGCACCGAGTCACGATTACACAAATTGTGAACGATTCAACTCGGCTGACTTTGCCCATAAAACTTTTGCCTGATCGGTTGGTGTGAAACTATATTCGTGCATAGAAAAGAGACTGAAGATGAGAAACGTCTTGCTTTGCGAGCTGTTTTTGTTGCTGGTGAGTTTAACCGGTAATGCTAAGCCGGTCCGACATTACGTGTTCTTTGGGGTGAGTGTCCTATGACTCTACCTTACAATCGCGATGCGTTGCGGGGGCGAGTGGCGGTGGTTGCCGGTGCGACGCGCGGTGCGGGACGCGGTATTGCCGCCGCGCTCGGTGAGGCAGGCGCAACTGTCATCTGTACTGGACGCACGAGCAGTGTGCGAAAGCTTAAGTCTGACTACGATCGCAACGAGACGATCGAGGAGACTGCAGCGTTGGTGACGAGCCTTGGTGGCAAAGGCATCGCCATACCACTCGATCATCTCGTGCCTGACGAAGTGAAGTCACTGGCAGAGCATCTGCAAAACGAGTTTGGGAAGATCGACATACTGGTGAACGACATCTGGGGCGCGGAAGTGCTCAAGGGTGGACCACCCGAATGGAACACGCCCGTCTGGGAGCTCGACTTAGCAAAGGGTCTTCGTATCCTGCGTCTCGCAATCGATACTCACATCATTACCTCAAAGTACCTGTTACCGTTACTCATCTCTCAACCCGGTGGACTGCTAGTAGAAGTCACAGACGGCACGACAAAGTACAACGCTTCGCATTACCGCATTTCGGTTTATTACGACTTGGCGAAGGTGGCCGTCAACCGGCTCGCGTTTTCACAAGGACACGAGCTCGCTCCGTATGGCGCGACAGCAGTGGCAATCACGCCAGGCTGGATGCGATCGGAGATGATGCTCGAGAACTTTGGTGTTACCGAGAACAACTGGCGTGATGCATTAGATACGGAGCGGAGCGGTCAACCTGTAGCGCCGCCTGATTTCGCGCTTTCGGAAACGCCGCGATACGTCGGTCGCGCGATTGTTTCAATCGCGGTGGATCCGGAGCGGCAGCGTTGGAACCAACAGTCGGTAAGCTCGGGTGAACTGGCGCGCGTGTATGGCTTCACTGATGTTGACGGAACCAGTCCGGACATTTGGAAGCACATGGAAGAGAGCGAGCAGTAGCGAGGTGTTATCATGAGACACTGACATAAGAGGAGAGTGCGGAATGATAACTGTCGCTAATCGGATCTACGTCGCCCCGGAATATGCTGACGCTTTCGAACAAAGGTTTCGTGAACGTGCGGGGCTGGTGGATCAAATGCCTGGCTTCATTTCCAACCAGGTGCTGCGCCCGGTCAATGAAGGCGATCCGTATATCGTCTTTACTATCTGGAATAGCCGTCAGGACTTCCTCAATTGGGTCCGCTCAGATGCGTTTTTGAAAGGACACGCACAGTCCGGAACGCTGCCGAAGGAAGCATTTGTTAAGCCGAATGTACTGGAGATGCATGAGGTGGTCCAGGATTCGAGCCGTCCTGATTTACCAGCGGAGCCGCATGGTGGTCCGTTCAAGATGCATTAATTGCAATCCAAACTTATTCAAATCGCCGGCTTCGTACTCTCGATCGCATATGCTGCGTTCATCATCTGGATCTATGCCACGGAACCGCGCACCTTCAAAGAGGTGACGACCAGTGCTGAGGTGGCCGCAGGCACTTACGAGATCAACCAGGAAAACTTCAACTCAGCTCTCAGCCTCTTCCGGCGTGAACAGTTTCGTGCGGCTCGCGATGAATGGCAGCGCGCCGATCCGGCGCAGCGAGATGCCCGCACGCAGTTCTACATAGCTTATTCATTTTACCGCGAGGGCTGGGGCCGCGTTTATTTTGACCAGGAGTTGTTCAAGCGAGGTGCGGAGGCAGTGAATCGAGCGATCGCACTGTCGCCGGCCAGCCCGTTGACGATTGACGATCCGGACTTGCACATGCGTACAGCGGCGGAATTAAAGGCTGAACTTGAACAAGGATTAGAACGCAGCTGGAGTGACGTCAACCCGCTCAAGGTCCTGCGAACAAGAAAGTGAAGGAGTTGACTACTACTGACGCCAAGAATCGTTCGAGAAATCGCGCGCTGCTGGACTTTGTCGTACTACCATTTCTTTTTCTGACAGTGGCGCTCCTTGGCGGTCTCCGAATCGGGGCCGAGAGTCGAACTTTCATTTTTATCACTCCACCGTTAGCCACGCTTTTGTTCGCCGTGCTATTGATGCTGCTCCTCGTCCGCGGGGGTCTACTCAGATTGCAGCAATGGGTTGGCAGCGATCTTCCGCCTCTCACAAACGTTGCGCACATCTGGCTGTTCATCACAATCTTCTTTGCCTCCGCGCAAGCTTTCAACTCAGTATTACCGGAGCGCGGTCTACTCCACTGGCTGTTTTCGTTCTGTTTTCTTTGGACGCTCTGGAACAATCAGTTTTCGTCATTCGACGCGCGCAGGCTTTTACGCAGCCTTGCGGTACTGTTCGGGACAGCTTTCGTCATCAAGCATATGTTGCTGGCGAGTCTGTATAGTCCCGACGGAGGTTGGCTACAGCGAGTGGCAGGAACGCTATTGCAGGGGGTCGCGCTCGACGCGCCCATCTTTGCACCGGCCACTGGCTACATCGCTTTCTTCACATTGGCTCTCTACGTAACTGGCCTGATCCTGTTGGCATTTGCAGTGAACTCCGAGAGCGCGGTCGTTACTCATCCAGTGGTGGATGAATACAAACAACTCTCTGCTGCTGAGCGACTGGCCGTGCGCGAAGCGATTTTGGATGACCCACGTGACTGAGTGCCGCCGCCGGCGCAGCTTCGCCATCGCCCGCTGGATCGACGGATAACATTTAGGTACTGAAAATAGAACAAGTCAGGAAGAGGGGCTTGCCCCCGCT
>JAICQI010000794.1 GCA_025937955.1 Pyrinomonadaceae bacterium | reverse complement strand
TTTGCGACGTAATAAGTCGGCACTGCCGATGAATCCGCATAAGGCTCGCCGTAATGCTCGACTAGCGTCGGTAACACCTCGAGAGCGTCCGGTCGCACGATAAACTCGTGATGATCGGCGCCGACGTGCTCGGCGATGCGACGCGCGTGATGAAGCTCGCTGAAATCCTGTTCTTCAAACCCGATGGAAAACGTCTTGACCCGCTCACTCGACTCCTGGCTCATCAACGCCACGACCGCACTCGAGTCGATCCCGCCGGAAAGAAAAGCACCGAGCGGCACTTCCGACATTAAGCGCACGCGCACCGCTTCACGCAGGATCTCGACCGTGCGCTCGCCGGCCTCTTCCTCGCTGATCGCGAGCTTCTTGGTGAAGTCCGGTTGCCAGTAACGCTGTATCTCGATCTCGCCCTTGCGCCAGCGCAGCCAGTGTCCCGGCTCGAGCTTTCGAATCGCACGGTAAGCAGTCAGAGGCGCGGGAATGCACATGAACGAGAGATAGTAATCGAGCGCTTCCGGTTGAATGTCGCGACTGACATCCGGATGAAGCAGCAACGCACTGAACTCGGAACCAAAGATGAGTCCGCCGTTCACGTGCGCATACAACAATGGCTTCTTACCAACGCGATCGCGTGCGAGAAACAGCTCCTGCGTTCGTTCGTTCCAAATCGCGAACGCAAACATGCCGCGCAGGTGTTTGGGACAGTCAACGCCATACTGATCGTAAGCATGAACGATCGCTTCGGTGTCGCTATTGGTGTAGAAGGTGTGACCGAGCTTTTCAAGCTTCTCGCGCAGCTCCAGATAGTTGTAGATCTCGCCGTTGAAAACGATCCATGAGCTGCGATCGTGATTGTGAATCGGCTGCTGACCGCTCTTCAGATCGATGATCGCGAGACGTCGCATCGCGAGTCCGACCGAACCGTTGACGTAGAATCCATCCTCGTCGGGACCGCGATGCCGGATCGCGTCGTTCATACGCGACAACAACTGCTCGTCAACCGGTTTCCCGTCGTTTCGAATGATGCCAACGATGCCACACATAATTACGCCTTGTCCCGCCGCTCGCGATCTTCCCGCTTCTCTACAATCAGCACAAACCCGACCGCGACAAAAATGAAATAAAAGACCAGTAACTGCGCCCGCTGGCGATATGCCGTGCCGACGTTTCCCTGGAATACCGAATAAGCGATCGAGAGCATCGTGGTGAAAATCAGAATCGGCGCGATCTGTCGCAAGCGATACCTAATCGAGTACCAGATGCCCAGCACAAGTAATGGAAATGAACACCACCAGATGATCATTTCCGGAAAAGTGATGCTCTGTCGCAGCGTCACGAGCTGCCACGGAAACGGTGCGAACAGCAAATACACCAGGCCCACAGGAATTGTCGAGATCGCGCCTTGTGTCGTTGACACGTCCACTTCCTGCCCGAAACCCGATCCAGCGCGCGCCAGGTCAGTCCGGCTTCTTTGCAGTGTTTCCAAACTGCCGTAACGATTGAATTGCGCGCTGGCGTAACGAGTCACGCCGAGGTACGTAAGCGACACGCCTACCAAAACCATCACGATGAACTGCCGCGCAAAGTTAGTCGGCGTGAACTTCTGGAACCCAAGAATGAATCCGCCCGCGATGGCGACGGCGATCATGTAGAACACGTAAAACCGCAAACTAAGAATCGAAAACAACGCCGCAACGAGTATCGCAGCGTGTTTGATTGACAGTTTTTCATTGAGACGGAGACTTGCAAGAATCGCCAGCACGAGAAAGAAAACGATTGGCGCATCCTTTAATCCCTGCGCGGACCACAGCACGAGCGACGGGAAAAACGCGACGCAAATAGCAGCGATTCGCGCGACGCGCACGTTCTGATAAACGCGCTGCGCGCAATGAAAGATAAGCACCGCCGTGGCGGCGCCAATAACTGAATTGACAAACTGTATCGCCAGCGTGTTGCGTCCAATGACCGTGTAGATCACTGCAATGAGGTTGACCATTCCCCACGCAGACGCTTGTCCGCCCATAAATCGGTCGGCGATGGCTTTGTAAAAAGTGTCTCCTTGCCACGCTTTCATTTGCGCGTAGCCGAAGAAGTCGTAAGTAATCGCATCGCCGCCGAAGAATTCCTGCATGTTGAACATGAAGATGCCCATCGCCACGAGCATTCTTATCAACAGCGCCCATGCAAAGAGTCGCACCAGGAAAGCGCCTGCCTCTTTATCCTGGTAAACGAAATAGCCGACAGTGCCTGCGAGGAGAAAACAGACCAACAGCGCCTGACCCGCGTCGATCATCGAGAACTGTGCGTGATCAGGGAATTCGGCAACGATCGGAGGCAACGTCAGGATGACTACGGCGCTAACGATCAGATACGCGATTAGTAAGACAACTTTCATTTACGGGTAATTTTAAGTTCGCACGACGAGTTGATTTTCCAGTACCAGCGCGTCGAAGCTCGCGCGCGTAAAGGTATTGATCGCATCTTGCGGTGAAAGAACGATTGGCTCTTGCACGTTGAATGATGTATTGAGCAGCAGCGGCACTCCGGTTAACTTTTCGAACTCGCTAATCAGTCCCCAGTAACGTGGATTAATGTGACGGCTGACAGTTTGCGGGCGCGCAGTGCCATCGACGTGAACCACCGCCGGTATGTTGGCGCGCTTTTCCTCGAGCACGTTCAGTACCGTGATCATGAACGGATCGTAATGAGGATGGCCAAACAGATCGTTCGCGGCTTCCTTCAGCATCGACGGCGCTAGGGGCCGGAACCATTCACGCAGCTTGACCTTCTTGTTCAGCAACTCGCGCATGTCAGAGCGGCGCGGATCCGCGAGGAAGCTACGGTTGCCGAGCGCGCGCGGGCCGAACTCCATGCGTCCCTGGAACCAACCCACGATTGCGCCGCCCGCCAACAGTTCCGCGACGCGCGGCAGCATCTGTTCGTCAGGCAGTGTTTCGAACTTTAATCCCGCGGCGCGCAAAGCTGCTGCACAATCCTCTGAACTGAAACCCGGTCCGTAATAAGCGTGCTCCATGCGG
>JAICQI010000136.1 GCA_025937955.1 Pyrinomonadaceae bacterium | reverse complement strand
TTACAGGATCGATTTGAGGGACCTACTTGGATCGGGTCAGTACCGCAACGCGGTAGCGTCGGGTGATTGCTACGCTGACCCGACGCTACCGCGTTACGGTACTGACCCGATTACCGGTAAGTCGTGTTAACAAAACTATGAAACACTGTCTCGTTCTCATCGCCATTTTAGTTACCTGTGCAACCGCGGTGGCGCAGGACATCACGACGCTCGAGAAGATTGGTCCTGTTGTCAGTCTGACCAGAGCGGAACAGAGCGTTACGCTCAATTGCCAGGACAACTCGCAGGTGCGGCTAACAATCCTCGCCCCGGATCTCATCCGCGTTCGAGCGTCGTTCACCAAATCAATCCCGGCGCGCGATCATTCCTGGGCCATTGCGAAAACCGACTGGACCACCCCGCGTTGGAACCTGCAAGAATCCTCAGACCAGATCACAATCACGACTGACGAGCTCGAGGTAACAATCCGTCGTTCACCGCTGCTCATCGAGTTTCGCGACGCCCGCACTCACCAACTTCTCAACGGCGACGAACGCCCAATGTCCTACGACGCAAAAGGACTCCTCAATGGCTTATTGTTCGATCCGAAAGCAGGCATGTTTGTCGCCGCGTCGAAGAAGCTCGGCTTTGACGAACACTTCTACGGTCTCGGCGAAAAGGCCGCACGTCTCGACAAACGTCGTCTCTCATTCATCAACTGGAACTCCGACACGCCCGGCTACACCGAAGGCAAGGATCCGATCTACCAAACCATCCCGTTTTACATCGGCCTGCAACGTGGTATCGCCTACGGCATTTTCTTCGATAACAGCTATCGCAGCTATTTCAACTTCGGTCGCACCTCGCAACAGCGCGCATGGTTTGGCGCCGAAGGCGGCGAGATGAATTACTACTTCTTCTACGGCCCGTCGATCAAAAAGATCCTCGGCCGTTATGCCGATCTCACCGGCCACATGCCGCTGCCGCCAAAGTGGGCGCTCGGCAATCAGCAGAGCCGCTGGAGCTACTACCCTGACACGATGGTCGAAGAAGTCGTGAATGAGTATCGCCAGCGAGATTTGCCGCTGGACGTGATCTATCTCGACATCGATTACATGCACGGATACCGCGTCTTCACTTTCGACAAGGAACGTTTTCCAAATCCGAAAGCGCTCACTGACAAACTGGCCCGACAGGGAGTGAAGGTCGTCACGATAGTCGATCCCGGCGTCAAGCATCCGACCGACAAGACCGAACGCTATCACGCCTTCGATGAGGGTTTAGAAAAGAACTTTTTCCAACGCCGTCGCAATGGCGATCTGTTTGTGCCGCGCGTGTGGCCCGGCGACAGCGTTTTCGTCGATTACACGATGCCGGAAGCACGACGCTGGTGGGGTGACCTGCATCGCTTTTACACCGACCACGGCATCGCAGGGATCTGGAACGACATGAACGAGCCTTCTGACTTCATCGATCAGACCGGCAAGAACCAGTTGGATGTGGTGAGTTACGACGAAGGAGAGAAGACCACTCACGCCAAGAACCGCAACACCTTTGCGCTGCTGATGGCGCGCGCGACTTATGAAGGACTCGAGCGACTGCAACCCGATCGCCGTCCTTACGTCATCACGCGCGCGGCGTACGCCGGCATCCAGCGTTACTCGACCATGTGGACCGGCGACACGAATAGCACCTGGGAAGCTCTGGCGCTGAACATCCCGATGTTTACTTCGTTGGGTTTGTCAGGCGAGCCTTTTGTCGGCAGTGATATCGGTGGTTTCATTGGCCGCGGCAACGGCGAGTTGCTGGTGCGTTCTTATCAGGTGGGTTTTCTGGCGCCGTTCTGTCGCAACCACAAAGAGAACGACGGTTACGATCAGGAACCTTGGCGCTTCGGCAAGCACTACGAAGACATCATTCGCCGTTATTTGAACCTCCGTTACGAGCTATTGCCCTATCTCTACACTACTTTAGAAGAAGCGCACCGCACAGGTGTCCCTCCGTTTCGACCTTTGCTGCTCAACTACCAGAACGATCAGAGCACCTACAATCTCGACGATCAATTTATGGTGGGTGAGGATCTCCTTCTCGCGCCGGTTATGAAGCCCGACGTAACGAGTCGTCGGGTCTACTTGCCTGCGGGCACCTGGTACGACTACTGGACCCACAAACAGTACTCAGGAGGAAGCGTGATCACCGCCGACGCGCCCCTCGATGTCGTGCCGATGTACGTACGTGGCGGCGCAATCATTCCGACCGGACCCGCGCTTAAGTATGTCGGTGAAAAGCCGGTCGATCCGATCACGTTCACTATTTTCCCGGACGAGCGTGGTTCGGCGTCAACGACTCTTTATGAAGACGACGGACTGAGCCCTGCTTATAAAAGAGGTGTCTTTCGCAGAACTGCTCTAAACGTGCGACGCGGGCCGGGTGGATTTGTGGTCAGAGTGGCTGCACCGCAGGGAAGTTATAACCCCGGGCCACGGAAGTTCAGTTTCGTCATGAAATCAGATAAGCGCACGCCGAGTGTTGTCACGATTGCGGATGAGAGCAGGGCCCATGAAGTTGAGCTCCGGCAACCCTGACTGTACGGTCATGTACAATATTGCCGGATTGTTACAGTCACGTGGCAGGCTGGTGACAAAATCGGAACAAACTACATATATCTTCTGGCAGCTTTCCCCTATAAGCTGCGACAAAAAGCCCCCGGCTTGTTTTGCGTGCGGGAAAACATTCTCTTTCCTTTAGGGACAAGGACATGACTAGAACAAGGGTTTTGACCGGCATCGTCACTGCCGTGTTTTGCATGACGCTGGTTACTTCTGCTCGGGCTGACAGGGCTCACGGTAACCTGGCGCTTGAAAAGCTCATCTTTGCCGAAAGACACAATCTCTTCGATTTTGATATTCAAAGTGTCCTGGACACCGGCTACGAGTACGTGGGGCATTTTGAAAACAATAATGGAAAGCATCTTGGGTTCGCTAAGTTGACGAGTATTGATATTCAAAGGGTCACGGGCACGGCATATCTGTTCGCGGCGAACTTTGAAAACAATAATGGGAAACAGGGTGGATTTAGCACGGCGATCCATCAGGGACCAAGACTCGGGATCGTGAGACCCTCCACGCCCGAGGTTTCGCAAAACCCCGAGCCCACTGCGATGGTGTTGCTTGGTAGCGGTCTCGCGGCCGCGGCTGCATTCGCGCGCAAGCTCAACCGAAAACGTCGTTAATTGTATTTGATTCAGGCCACGGATTTTCACGGATGAAGACGATTAAGATTCGTTTTCACCGTGAAAATCCGTGTTTGAATATTTGCTTCAACAGTCCTGTCGTAGTTCAATTACCTGAAACGTCCATTCCAAATCAGCATATACACATGAAGGGTCAACCCCATCGGTCAGCCTTGTCATTTTTTGAGTGTGTATGTAATCCTGACGGCGATGTCCATTGATCCCCCCGATCTAGAGCGGCAAAGAACGAAATGGGAATTGAATCAGGAGTCTTTCGAATCGCTACTGCGATGGTTGAACTCTGACCGCGAGCAGGCTGGCAGGCGATACGAAGAGATCCGCGGACGCCTGATTAAGATCTTCGGCGCTCGCGGTTGCGCGGAGCCTGATCTTTTAGCGGACGAGACTATCAACCGCGTAGCCAAGCGCGTTGAGGAGATCTCGCAAACCTATGAAGGTGAACCGGCGCTGTACTTCTATGGCGTGGCGAACAAGATTCATATGGAGCAGTTGCGAAAACAGAAACCGATCGAGAGGCTGCCGGCGCCGGTGCCTGATTTGGATGATCACGAACAAGAGTATGTTTGTCTTGAAAGTTGTATCGGGCATCTGCCGGCGCGCAGCCGCGATCTGGTCCTTCAATATTACGAACACGAGCAGCAGGACAAGATCGCGCAACATCAACGTTTGGCTGAGCGGCTCGGAATCGGGTTGAACGCTTTACGGATCAGGGCGCACCGCGCGCGGCTGGTGTTGCGCAAGTGCATAATCAAGTGTCTCGAGAACAAGTCAGTTCGGATTGCAAGTGTTAACTAACGAGAAAGCAGTGGCAGAAGTCAGGCCGTGGCTGCTTGGCCTGTTGCCTGAGCAGGAGAGTCGCTCCCTGGAAGAGCGGTTGATCACCGACTCCGGACTCTACGAAGAAGTGTTCATCGTGGAGGAGGAATTGATCGACGACTACATCGCCGGCCGGCTCAGTGCTGATGAGCGGACGGCGTTCGAGTCGTATTTCATGAACTCGGCTGAGAGACAGGAACAGTTTCGTATTGCGAATGCTTTGAGGGTTTACATAGCCGACGCGAAGAAGACGGAATCGTCCACGGAGGTAAGGCGTCGTTGGCCATTTGCGGCGATGTCGCTGGCAGCGGCGGCGGTGGTGATTGCTGCTCTGGTTTGGTTGCAACCCGGTCGTATTGGGAAGTCATACAGCGTTGTGCTCACGCCGGGAGGAGTGACCCGCGATAGCGGTGCTGTGCCGCAGCAAATAACGATTCCACCTGATGTCGATACCCTTGAGCTCGATTTAAAACTCACACGCAACGATTTCCAGAAGTACCGCGCGACGCTCCTCAACTCAGTCGGCGGTACCATTCAGACAACCGACAACTTGACTGGACCAACGCTTCGGTTCTCTGTCCGAACGCAACAGACGCCTCCCGGTGATTACCAATTAAAAGTCGACGGCGTGAACCCCAACGGAACCCTCGAGAGCGCCGACAGCTATCGCTTCTCAATCAAGAATTAGCCGCAAAAAGGCACAAAAGGCACAAAGAAATCGTTTGTGCCTTTGTGGCTATTCAATGCCAGGAGGGGGAGAAGGCGTTGCGAGCAAGGAGGCGTGCGTTGGCGCCGTTAATTCTTGAGATCCATAGATCGATTTGGCGGTTATTGTCCAATGTCTTCGATCGCTCAAAGACGATCCACTGTCCATCAGGTGAGATGCTGAAGGCGCCGGTGAATTCGTTTTGCAGTTGCGTGACCTGCGTCACTTTCCGCGCAGCAAAATCATAACGAAAGATATTCGCCGAGTCTCTCATCAACGTCTGATTGGAAAACAGAAACCCGGAGGCATCCGGAAGCCAGCGCAAATCAAAGAGTAGTTGGTACTCAATTCTCGAATACTCCGTGAGTTTCTCACCCGGATGCTTACCGCCTTCGGTGATGCGAAAGATGCTGGATGGACCAGATCCATTCTCACTGTAAAGAAGTTGATTCGCAGTTTCTGCCGTTGGTCCCCAATCCCAGGCGCAAACGCCTAACGGGTGCTTTCCACTGAAGAGCGGATTGTGGACGTATTCACCCGGCGTCGGATTAACCGGCACACTGTTCAGCGTGCAGGCACCGGAGCGAAAACTGACTCGCGAACCATCGTGACGCCACACCGGTCGATATGCGCCAAAGTATTCGATGCCATCACCCGTGATCGAGAACAGTGGTGCTTTGACTGTCGTTCCGGCTCGCACGTCAGTACCGGGAATGAACCAACGATAATTACCCCAGATCGCGACCACTGCCTGCCCGGTGTTACCAAAGTCCGCGACCTGATTGAACACGACTGTCTTCGTTGCACCCGGTGGCAGCGTGATCTGTTGCGGCTCGGCTGCGCCCGCAACGTAGACGATGAACACACCCGCGCTCGCCTGCGACTGTTTCCAGATCGGCTGATCATTGCGGAACGTGACACTGACAGTGCCTTTCGGAAAACGCGCAAACTCCGACATTTGCGGCGCATTCGACAGTTTGCGTAACCCCGAACCATCCGGACGTATCGTATAAATGTCAGCGTCGTACAACGATGCGACAGCGGCGTGTCTGGTGGAAAAAGCGATCTCTTTACCGTCCGGACTCCACGCCAGTGAGTCGATGCCGAGCGCCTTCTTTAAATCAGGATGTGTCCAGAGTCTTCTATCGTTGGCGCCGTCAGGATCGATGAGACGGATCTCCGTGCCGTCATGAACGTAAGCAATCGTGCCCTTTTGCGCACGCGCAGCGGGAATGGAACACGACAACGCGAGCGCGACAACGACTAATCTTTGCACCGTCTTAAACTCCATCTGATGGTGACCTTTCTTTCGCCACCTTTGTTGGTGGGAACGGTTACGCTGTCTGTCCCGCTGATCACGTCAGGGTTATTCGGATCGATCGTTCCTTTACCCTGAAGGATTGGTCCTTCCGCATCCAGGCTCAGAGACAACGGACTATTTCGAGTGACATCTTTGTTGAAAGGATTGTTGCAGGTGCCCTGAACCTTGCTGACAACTGAATCGCTTCCTTTGGCATTCACCAGGACCGTCGGAGCAGACACGGTGTATTGGCTGGTGCGCGGATTCAGCGTCACACTAAAACCGGTAGTAGTTACAGTCTCTGTCCCATTGAGTTCGCGAATCTCAGTGGTCGTGCGATAGCAGACGCCTTTACCGGTCGCGGTCCGTTCTTTTCTTTCGCTCGCCGTTGCTCGCACAGTGGCTATCTGCCGGCCTTGATCGTCTTTGCGGCCGGGAATTTCCGCCACTGCTGTGTAGTTCGTCTCCTCGTTCCACGATTGCGTGAGATGGAGATTCTCCGCTGAGCCCACTTCCTTACGACTTGTTATGTAGGTGATCGTGCCTTGCCAGTGTCCTTTACACGGCTCCCAATCTTTCACGAGGAAATAAAACGGCTTCGAGCTGTACCAGTTTGTGCGGTACATCGTTTCGAACACCAGACCGACGCCGCCACCAATAAAATCCTCCGTCAAAAACGAAAAGATGATGCCGACAACATCCATAAGATTTGATAACGCGGCCTCCGCATCCTTGACCTTGGTCGGCTTTATCTGAACACCGACGTTCACGCCGGCAGCCTTATACAGCTCAAACACCTTGCGGCGCGTGAGATCTTCTTTCTGTGCCGCGCCGATGACATAGATCGTCGAGACACCACTCTCGTCAGCCGTCCGCTTGCCGTCCTTTGGATTCAAAAAGACGATGTCTTCACGCTCGTCTTCGCCACTGATCCAGTCCACTACCGAGCCGAATATTCCCTGGCTGTCGCCACCCATCACGAGATTCCACTGGACGGTGGTATCCGATAATGGACCAGCCGAAGGTAACGAGACGTCGATGCCCGCCAGGTTTAGAGCGAACCGCACACACTTCATTTTGTCCCACGAGCTGGGAAGAATCTTCAACTTCGCGGTTAATGTTTTAACGTCGCCGTGCGTGGTGTTGCTCTTCGTACGTTCCAGCATGTCACCGTCCATCGTGATTTCGACGTCGACGAGGGAATACGTCAGGATAAACTTGAACACCGTTGAGAAGAGATTAGCGACACCGACCGCACCGCCGTACTTTTTGAGTTTTCCACCAACTTTGTTCGCGAGAATTCCGAACAGCGAAGTTGAGGCGAGCGCGTTGTAATCGAGGATTAGATCCTCCCTGGCGGTCGTTTCACACGGCGACTGCCAATTGGCCGGCAAAGGCCTCGTTGATTTCGTGTGATGCGCTGTCGGCTTTTCCGCTGCTCGCAGATCGCCCGAGAGACGGCTCAGAATCAGACTGACTTGTATAGCGTCTAGCCGGGTCTTGGTGGGATCTACGTTGCCGAGCAGGTCGTACGATGGCTTGCTGTTCTTGCCCAGCTCGACAATGAAGCGCGACAAGAATCGCACCGGCTGATTGTTGCTGTTCGCTCCTGCACGAATACCGTCGAGCACCACACTTGCTAACGGCGCTTCTTTCAACTCGGGAATGCCTCGCGCAAATGCATCGCTCAGGTGCGACAGCATCACGCCATAGTCTTCACCGTAAAGCTTGGCTGTCGCAGCCAACTGCCATGAGTCGAGGATTAGTCCCTGTCCACGCTCGCTGGTTTGCATCACGCTGCCATCGTTGTCGCGTACGGCGAAACCCGCGGCAAGAACTGCAGCGTACAGCGCCGCTGTTGAAGACTCGTCGTGCAGACTTACTGCTTTCGCCAATGCCGCAGCTTGTTGATCGGCGTTGCCGCGCGGCAGGCGAAGGGGCTCCGGCAATTTGCCTTCGCTGAAAGCTTTCGCCATCACCAAAGTCTGCGGTGCGCGTTTTAGCTTGACCGCCTCGCGTTTCTCGCCGGCTTGCTTCTGTCCTTTGAGCGCCTGTCCCGTAAGCGGCAGTTGAGCCAGCAGAATGCAAAGTATTAAAAGGCCGGCTTTCATTGTTTTTGCGTGGCCGTGGCGATCACGTCGCCGGCAGCCTTTTGGACCAGCGGCGCGATGACGTCTTCACCGTCGGTACTTGCTTTCGCTTTGTCTTTGTTAGCGAGTGCGGTCTTCGCGGGTTCAACCTGATCGAGTTTGTATTCCAGCGTCACTTCGTCTCTCGCTTTGATCGAGTTGGCGATCGATGCTGTTGTGTAAACACCGGTTATTGCTGTCGAACGGGCGGCTCCGGTCGCGGCTGAACCTCCGCCGGGTATGTGACCGGCAGCTGAACCGGCGATATTGCCGATGGCGCGTCCGAACATTGAGCCACTGCCGCCTTTCTTGACGTTCATCGAGGCGGAGAGGATGTAGTCACACTGGCTCTGGCGTGCTTCTTCCATTGCGGAGAGTGTGACCACTTCAATGTTTGGTCCTTTGAGGTAACTCGCAAACGTTGTGCGCAACCCTTCTGCCGCCTGGGCAGCATTGCCCGCGCTCATCTGGACCTTTGGCAGCAGTAACCCGATGCGAAGCACGCCGGGTTTCTTCGGACTGCTTGCTGGAGTCGTGGCTGCTGTGGTTGTCGCGCTCGAAGTAGTGTTGCTGTTGGTTGGCTGGCTGGAGGCAGACATCGACGTCGTGCCCATTCCATAAAGCTGCTGCATGTCTTTCGCGAGCGTGTAACCTTCGGGAATGTCGAAGAGCGCGGCGCTGAGTGGCTCGCGCGAGAGCTCGAGCACTTCCTGAGTCATCGATGTCGTGCGACCGTCGGGATGATAGACGGTTGTGGTTACGAGGAGAGGGAAGCCGAGTTTCGCGCTGCCGATGGTTTTGGTGCGGATCTCGTCTTTGCAACCGGGTTGTG
Organism: Pyrinomonadaceae bacterium; assembly: GCA_025937955.1. Classification (GTDB taxonomy): domain Bacteria; phylum Acidobacteriota; class Blastocatellia; order Pyrinomonadales; family Pyrinomonadaceae; genus PSRF01. The sequence continues at coordinate 1,379 of JAICQI010000136.1, read as the reverse complement.
GCCGCACCGGCGTGGGCTGGTACTTCTGTTCTTGTCCGGGACACTCGAAGGAATACTGAAAGTCGATGTACCAGCCGTCAGTTTCCACTTTCTGATCTTTGTCGCAGGCGTCGGGGCTTGCCTTTTTCTCGAGCGAGGTCTTGATGCGACGGGCAGTGAAGCCAAACATCTCTTTGCGCTCACCGGTGTCGGTGATCGTGTTAGTTACATTGACGATGCCGCCACGCTGCGGCTGGTTCTGCGGCGCGGGAGCGCTGCTTGCACCGCCATCGCCTGCTCCTGCCGGAGCGGTCATGCCGTCGGTCGGCGTGATCAGATAAGTTTTTGTCTTCTCGTTGATGGTTAGAGTTCTTTTAAGATCGCATTGAAGAATGGTTGTGAACCCAATATTCCCGGCCGACTCGTTACGCATTCTCTGGCCCTTGATGTAAAGAACAGTCTCCATGCGATTACCGCCGCCGGCGCCCATCGCCTGTCGAATCTTTACGTCATTGGTGGTTTTGTTCGCAGTTTGACCGTTAGCGACCAGCGTCACAAACAAAATCATCAGAACGACAAATGTCTTGTTCATACCTCATCTCCTCGCGACGCAATTTTCCCTTTACTAACTAACGCAGGATTCCACAGCAAAACGGCTCAAATAATCTGACCCGCCCTCAAAAAGGGACATCCTTTTGTGCTTTTTGTGCCTTTTTGTGGCTAAATTGAGACTCCAATGGGCGTCACGGGATTACTGGTTGCATGGGGCGAAGGCGACAAGGCGGCACTCGATGAGCTTATGCCCGTCGTGTATGACGAACTCCGTCGACTCGCGCAGAATTACCTGAGCGGCGAGCGACCGGGCCACACGCTGCAAACAACCGCGCTCGTCCATGAGGCTTACCTGCGCCTGGTGGATCAGAAGTCAGTAAACTGGCAGAACCGCGCGCAATTCTTCGGCATCGCGGCGCAGATGATGAGACGAATTCTCATCAACCACGCAAAGGATCGAAACGCAAAGAAGCGCCAGGGCTACGCGACCAAAGTCTCGCTCGACGACGCCATCAGCTTCTTCGAAAGACGCGAGCTCGATCTCATGGCGCTCGACGAAGCACTAAACGATCTCGCAGCTCTCGATCCACAACAAACTCGGATCGTCGAGTTACGCTTCTTTGGTGGCCTCACGATCGAAGAAGTCTCGGAAGTGCTCGGTATCTCGCCCGCCACCACCAAACGCGAATGGGATTCGGCGAAATTGTGGTTGCGGCGGCAGCTCAACCCGGGAGGTAAACCAGCATCACCCCTGAACGTTGGCAACAAGTGAAGAAGGTGCTTTCCGAAGCATTGGAACTGGATACTGAGCGACAGCGACAGTTTCTCGATCACTCCTGCGCCGACGA
>JAICQI010000105.1 GCA_025937955.1 Pyrinomonadaceae bacterium | reverse complement strand
TTTCTCGCCAAAGATCGCGGGCGCACCCACGCGAGCATTGCCGCTCTGTTTTTTGATCAATTTGGCCCAATCATCCTGGCTGAAACGCGCAAGGTCACGCAGGTTACGCCCGAGTTGACCACTGCGACGCATGCGCGCCAGTTCTCTGACGAGAGGTGCGTGGTTGAGCGTGATCGATGCGGCACCGACGGTGTATTTGGTTGTGTCGATCTCATCGCTGCTCATGCCGGCGCCGTTGCGAAGACCATCCCAAAACTCTGCCACCGTGCCCTTGCGATCGACGTAAGCAGTGACCATTGTTTGCTGCCGCTGTTGTGGCACCCCCGCGATATCCAGGAGCGTGCGCAAAGTCGGGCGATCGGGAGCAGAGTCGGCGACGGCCAGACGCACGACTTGTTGTTGCAGGTTGCGAAGTATGGTTGGGATCTGGCTTTTGATCCCTGGACCAATTATGTTCTCGCTGACTGAAGTTTCGAGCGCTTCCTGCAGCACGTCGGGAGACTGCGCCACCAGCGCGAGCAGAGCGGTTGGGAGTCCCTGGCGCACAAGGCCATAAAAGATCTCCGTATCCATCCCCGACTCACGCGCCATTCGCGAGCTGACTACGAGATATGAAACGTGCTCCTGGTCCAGATCGTGAGCACACGCGAGCAACTCGATGTCCGCTGCTTCGAGCGCCTCGATACGGATTTGCTCGCGTCTCAGGATCGGCGCCAGCTTTTCCTGGAGTTGCTTGAATTCAGAGGCACCGGCAGACACGCCGTCCGGAGTGAGGTTAACGATCTCCACCGGTCTTGCTTTACAGATGACATTGGAAGCAGCGACCACTTTCCCTGTCGTATCAGTCGCCTGGACCAAAATGCTTATCGGGTTCTCGGCAGGTAGGTACTCGATGCTGTAACTGCCAGTTGGCGACGTTGTTGCCTGGCCCAGTGGATCGTCTTTGCGCAGACCTTTTCTAAGTAAACGTACGACGATGCCCGGCGACGGCTCGCCATTCTCGCCGGTCAACTCGCCACGCACGACGAAACGCACCGCCCCAACTCTGTCGACGGCCTTATTGATTGCTGCTGCCGTACGTTCATCAACGATTCCCGTCGCTTGCAGTCCGTTAAGTCGTTGAAACTCCTGAACCGCGAGGAAAGTTGTCGAGCCGAAGAAGCCTTCCTGGTCCACGATCTGAGTTTTTAGTTTTAGTTGACGCAGCTCCGACTGGAGTAGCTTGACGTCGTCACCACGAAGATTGGGTTGGAGATTCCGGCCTTGGAGGTTCATAGTTAGCTCTTTTTATATTCAAATCATTCTTGGATCGGGTCAGTACAGGGAGCGGTAGCGACCTGGTCAGTGATCAGCATGCGATATTTCCTGACAATTTTTGACTCCCATGATTTGACCAGGTCGCTACCGCTCCCTGTACTGACCCGATCCAAGTGCGATTCCTTCTTTTGAGGCAAAGCCCGTTGACTCCAGTTCAGCGCTTTTTATGTTGATTGATTATGCGCTGAATGATTTCGTGATCCAGTCTTCCCCTCAGAGAAGTTCCGTCGGGTGGTCGGGGTCGATCACGTTTCATCAGGCCTGGTCTTGATAGTTCTTCCAGTTTTTTTTGTGCTTGTTCTGCTTCGGCTTTTCGTTGCGCCTGCTGGTCCACTTCCGTCGGAAGAGAACCGTAGTAGACAAGTCTCAATTCGACTTGCTCGAGCTCCATTACGATCTTTTCTTCAGGGACGGGGAGCGGTGAGATGGCTTCGACACTTGCCTTGATCGTTTCCTTCACCGCCGCTTCTGCGTCGCCCGATTCAAGATAAGTGAACACGCCGCCGACGCCCGCAACCACCGGCCCAGTAATGCGGTCCAGCAAACCCCCGCCTCTCATACGCTTTACTCCTTTTGGCCGAGAGGCCCGAGTGGTTGTCTTCCTGGGCGGAGTCGGGTTTTTAGTCGGATGCGGCAGCCGCTCGACCGGTGGACCAGCTTTCACACTGTGAAACGCCCCTTTGCCGTGTGGTTCGGTTATATCGTGTTTCGGCGCCTGGTTCGGAACCGTTCCCGTGGGCTTGGGTGAAGTAACGTCCACCTGAAAATCATAACGGGTGTCGAGCCGCCGAGGCGGCGGAGGTTCTCCCTCAATTTTTTGAGGAGGAGTCTTATGCCATTCGGGTTTCTGGGTTGGCGGATCCTCATAGTTTGGTGCCGGATTTTCCCGTATCTCGACAGTATTTGGTGGCGTTTGATCGGGCGTAGGATCCCATTGCTGTCCGAAGAGCTGTCCAACCAATCCCACTACCTGACGTGCCTTTGACGGGCCTGAAGGAGGATCCCCAAAGTGGCCGGAAGGATCGGACATGAGTATCGGATTACTTCTTACATACTGATACACATTCGTGCCATCAACAAATCCTCCCGGATCTGTGCTGGTCCAACGCCCCAGCCACAAGGCGTAATACCTCGCGCCGTGATAACTGAAACCTGTTTCCTCGTCGCGCTCTTTTGCGGTGTAGCGATATCGCTTACGACTGACTTCAGTCAGAGTACGGCCGGCCTGATACGACGTGCTGCCATACGGATAGTATTCCTCGTACGTAATGAGGCTTCCGTTTTCATCGAGCTCTAATGCGGCCGAACCAATGTGATTGCTCAACTGATAACGGGTGAGTTGCGCGGGCGATCCATCGTTTCCCTGGGTACGAGTTTCCACCAACGCAACCCGTTGCTGGTTATCCATGACGTGCAGGCTTTCACGTTCCAGCGTAGTGGTGATTCCATCAGGTGCATACTCGCGAAAAACCTCGAAACCGTTTAGATAGATTCTTTCATTTCGCCGCGAAGGCGTTTGCCCAAATTCTGCGTGGCGCTCCGTGACTTTGCGAGTGCGCCGGCCCATAGCGTCGTAAACATAGTAAGTGGTTTCAGGCGTTCCGTTATCGTTGACTACCTGCTGTGACGTAGCGCGCAATTGATTTAGAAAATCCCAACGCATCAGCGGTAGATGAGGCATTCGGGTCATGTTCCCATCCTCATCGTGAGTATAGTTTTCAACCAAGCCGCCTACCTGAGTTTGACTCAAGCGATTATTAGCCTGTGCCGGTTGGATCAAGCTCGGCTCGTTGTAAGCATAAAGACGATTCCAATCGCCGTTCGTCGCCTGATGGACCAGGCGCAGAATATTGCCTACCTCGTCGTACTCAAAGCGCTCCACATACCGGCGCATTGCCTGCCCGTCATTCGGATGCGGCAGGCGAATGCGAAACTCGTCGGTCCAGGTTGTTTGCGGAATGGCTGCTTGTCCGATGTGCTCACGACCCGATGCTTCGATCAGCCGATAAACCGAATCGTAGGTGTAATCTGCATGAGCCTCTGCGACCTGATTGTTGAAGTAGGTGGCTTGTTGAGCGTCGTCGCGGATTGTCGTGATATTGCCTCCCGGATCATACGCGTATGAGAGATCTTGAAGCGCTGTATTGCCACGCAATGTTTGCAAACGAACCAGACGAAACGTTTCGCGGTCGTACTCATATGTTGTAGAAACTCCGTTGCCGTACGCAATGAGCTCGCGCTGGCCTTTCGCGTCGTAATCAATATCAGTGATGAAGACGGTGGCGTCGTCAGCACCTTGTAAGTTCACGTCAACTCGTTCGAGCAGACCCGCTTCGTTGTAGCCGGGATGTATGCGGCTGTCGTCCGGCGTTGTCAAAGTAACCGGACGATTGAGCGCATCGTAGACGGTCGTGATAGTAAATGTTCCGGGCTCCACTGCCGGGTCAGTGTTCCAGTCGACATTGTCGCGATAGTTGACCAGCAGCCGGCGAACATCGCGCAGGACGTTACCCTTAAAATCGTAAGCCTCACTGGTTGCGATGCCGGCGCCGTCAAACACCTCAAAGGCATGACCTCGGTGATTAAGAGTGTCACCTTGCTGTTCCCCGTAAGTAGTCCGTTGAAAAAGTATCTCGTGATTCGGATCTTCGGCGTCTGCTCCCGTTACGAACGAATTAGTCACCCGCCGGAGTTCGTCGTACTCAGTGCGGAAGGCGTGTCCGCTACCGTCCCACTTACGAATGGGATTACCCATCACATCCAACAGCGTCCGGAGTTCACCTGCCTCCATGCTGGTTGAATGAATTTGATTACCAGGCAGGTCGTAGTCGTAACGCATGACGACGCGAGCGCGAGCATCTATCAACTCGCGTTGCAAGCCTTCGATGTCGAGGACCACGCGCGTGGCATGCTGTTCATTGATAACTTCACCCTGCCGCTCGAACCGGTTGTTTAGGATGGTTAGAAAAGTGCGGCCGATACTGTCGAACCAGACAGCCTCCGGCGTGCCGGAGTGTACTGCGGCCTTTTCGGCCGCGTCTTGCTCCGCCTCGCGTTGTGCTTGTGTGTCGCCGAACTGGCCGTCAATTCGTTGCGCATGCCACGAAGGAAGATATTCTTCAGCAGCTAAACGTTGGAAGAAGTCGCCCACGTCCGGATCGTTTGCCGGATCGGTTTGCAACACAGTGTCGTTAACGTCCCAGCTCTGTTGTTGCCACGGATCAAAGACGACTTTCTCCCACGTGTGGTTCGGATAGATCCTGGCGACAACGCGCTCGGCTGGGTCGTAACACAGGATCGGACTCACACCCACAGTCCGCGCGAACTCGAACAGATGTGTGTCGCTGAAGAATGGTTCAAACTCACGAACCGGCTTGCCCTTGTTGTTGAGAATGATCCAGCCGCTGCCGACCCATCGTTGGGCGACATCCGGTTCCCCTTCGACTACCGGGCCAGGTTCGGTTTGGAGTTTCTTCTGAATCTCGCGTCCAAAGCCATCGCAGTAAGTAAAACTGTGCTGGACCCGCGTGAGCTGGTCGGGCAGCAAATCGGAAACGTGAGTCTCACGCTTTAACGTGTAGATAACGATTGGTTGCGGATTGTCAATGGTGCGTCTGTACGCGTGAACGTCGTAGACGAGGCGAGTAGTAGCGGTGCCGAGAATCTCGTGAGCATTGGCGAACGGATCCTGCAAATGAGCGATGATAGTTTCTTCATCGAGATCGCGATCGAAAACGTCAAACGAATCGCCCAGCTGTTCACCTTGCTTACCTCGCAATGCAGTTCCAACCACCATTCCAAGCGCATCGAATTCAGCAATCGTGCGATTGCCATTCGCATCCGTAACCTCGCGGGGTTGCAGGACGCGATAATCGTTTTGGCAGCGGATCGTATTACCGAGCGCGTCGCGCGACTCGACCGGCAGCAGGTTGTGCGAGTCGTAAGTTACGGTGGTGGTATTTTCGAATGGATCGATGACGCGCTGCGGCTGGAAAAAGTGTGCGACTGCGTGGGCCAGTTCCTGTGCGGGAGTGTCCGCGGAATCTGGTGAGAACAGCTGGCGGCCGGAAGGACCCCACCAATTGCCGTTGTTATCCAGATCCAGATAACCACCTTCGTTGGCCATTATTTCGCCGGTCACGCGATCGCCGTAAACCTGGTTCAGCAGTCCGGTTGTAAAGACCAGCCGGTAGTTTTGAAAAGCGATAGCCAGCGATTCCAGTTCACCCAGTGGAAGAGAGCCGATGAGATCGTTGCGGCGATAAATCGATCTCGTGTGCTCGATGAGGCGACGGCTGGGTGTATTAACTCCTTCACCGAAGACGTTCTCGTATGGGATGTCGTGTGAGCCGTCGCTCAAGAGCTGTGTGATGCCGAGCATCTCTTCAAAGCGAAAGAGGTTGGTGACGTCTGGTTCATTCGCGCCTGGCGAGATGTTCAGCAGTTCGTAAGTCTGAGATTCAGCCGGCGCCGGTGTGCGATACGCATCTTCCTGCGCCACGGCGTTGGTAAAGCTATTTGCGGTGTACGCGATTAGAGTCTGCTGTTGGCTTTGATGATCCGCTTCCGTCAACAGAGGATTTGGATCGCGATGGCGACGCCCGTAGCCGATCGTGACGGATTCGTTGGTGTTGCCGAACGTATCCACGGCGAGAACCATCGAATGAGAAACGCGCGGGTCGGCCAGCATCCGGCCGTTTACGTCGAATAGCCGGCGCTCGTAATGAAAGTCGATGTTCTCGCGTGCGTGCGTGAAGAAGACCGCGTTCTGGTTGCCTTCACACGGCTGAAGCAGCTCGATCGTGTAGTTGTTCTCCGCGACTTTGTAAGGACGGTCCGCTTCCTCCGAACCATCGAGCGCATAGACTTCCTGGCGCAAGATAGCGCCTTTGAGTGAACGACTTGCCTCTAACACTTCCTCGGCACTGATGGTCCAGGGAAGCATGGTCCCGTCGGGAAGCCTCACGGAATTCGGAATGATCGTGTCGTCGAGGAGCATGCTTCGTAGTTGAATTTCACTCAGTTCGTCTTCTCCGAGACTCGTGTCGCCCTCGTTGTAGTACTCATCTTCGAACTGGCGTGAAATTCGGCGCCCATCGATCAGCGCTCCAGTGTGAAACCATGTCCTCGTAACAACCGGTGGGACGTGTGAGGCAGCGTCAACGTTGGAAAGAGTTCCGTCGACGGTCAGCGCGGCTAGTTCTTCAGTGTCAAACTGCTCGACCATGCCGAACCCGCGAAACTCGCGTTCTTCGCCATCGAAGTAACCGTGATGGTAGTGGTAGCGCGTCGTGAAGCGATTACGACCGATATGGTCCAGCGTCTCTACTCGATCCACGACGTGAACCGGGAAGGGAAGTTTCGTAAGCCAGGGCCGGCCCGCGAACTTGTCTTCCATGTAAAAGCTTGTCGAAGACGCATACTGCACGCGTATCTCCGCGCCCATATTGTTGATTGTTCTAACAAGCAGGTGCGGTTTCCGGCTGCCCATCAGATCCACGTAACGCAGCGCACGCATTCTTTCGCCCGGAAGCGACGACGACCAGACAAGACATGCAGTCCCGTTGCCGAGCAGATCAATGGCGGCGATGGATGTCAGGTTGTCGGTTGCTGGAATTTGTGTCAGCGAATGTCGCTCACTAAAGCTATTGCCGGACTCGTTGAAATATAGATCGACGCTATTGCGTCCGAGATAGATTATGTCTGTGACGCCGGAGCCATCGATATCCGCGAGCAGGACTCGTCTCTGATGAAACTGATCTGGTTCTTCAAACCATGGTGCGTTGTCCATCGTCACCTTGGCGCCAAACTTACCGTAGCCGAGGTTGGGCCAGTAACAGACTTCGCCGTTGCGAATACGCACCAGGTCAGTCAGACCGTCGCCTGAGAAATCAGACAGATAGATGGATTGGTTAGTGTCAGTGAAGACAAGACGTGGTCCTTCCTCCTCATCCAACGCCTGCGCGACTTTCGTTGCGGTGGCAAATCCGGCTTCTCCCAACGACGGATACCAGACAAAAACTTCGTCTTCTGAAATCAGTATGTCGGCATGGCCATCGCCGGTCAGATCCACGAACTTCACGTTCGGATCGTCGACTGAAATACTGGGAACTGATTCGAAGGGGACGAACTTGGACCAGTTGTTCGAGTGAGATCGTTCAAAATAGCCGGAAACAGGCCGGCCAAAGTGAACCAGATCAACCTGACCATCTCCAGCGAGATCCAGAAACATCTGGGACGCAGCATCACCATTGCCCAGTGAGGGCTGGCGCGCAATCAGTTCAACCGGAGAAAGGACAGCCTCTACGGTTTCGTTTTGACGCGCGTTGAGTGGACTGATGTTACGTTTGTAAAACCAGCCGCCTTCCTGCTCCGACACGATTCCCGAAGCGCCTTCGCCATCCAGGTCGAGCCATTGATACCGAGTGCTATCAATGCCGTACGGAAGATTTTCCAGGCTCTCGAGTTCGATCTCGCGCAGTTCTTCGTGAATGTTTGAGTCGCTGTATTCAAGTTCCAACGGCGGCATTGTTCGACGCAGAAATCCGTCTTGCTGACGGCGGTAGCCGCATTGAGTAATCGACGCGAGAAACGAAGCGATCGGATGGCCCTGCCGCAAATCATCGGGATTGTTCCGGACGTTTCGATACTGGAAGTCAATTGAGCGGACGAGGCAATTCTGGCCCACCGCTTCATCATCCGGGAAGTGATGAAACATTAAAACTCGCTGGCAGAGCCGGTAGGTACGAACTTCAAAGCCGGCTCGATAACTCGAAAACGGATCGTGCCGGCAAAGCCAAATGCCGTCGTCGTCAGGTGCGGGATTCTCAGCATCGTGTTCGCCATAGTCGAAGACAACCTCGAACATCCAATCATTGAGCGCGGCCTCAGGATTGACGAGACGAGACACGCGGTTTCCATACCGTATTCTCTTCAGATAGCGATCGGCGGAACGGCTTGTGGCAGTGCGATTTCTTTCATGAATATTCGACAGGGAAACAGCATCTCCGTTCTCTGCTTTGTATTCGTAGACGACGACGTTGCCTTTGTCGTCGTAACTCTCACTAATCAGCCAGCGAAAGATTCGCGCCGGATTCTCAGGATCGGTTTCGGCCGGATCGAAAATGCGTGAATTGTTGTCGCGGCCGTAAACCCTGGTGATATTTTCCCGGCTAATCGAGCGCCAGTGGATTACACCGGTTTGCAAGTTGGTCCAACGTTCGATCCGAGCAAACAGTCCCTCGATCCTTGGCCGAAAATTCTGTACCCGGTATTCAACATCATCGACCGTTCGCTCTATTGACTGGCGACTCCATTGTCCCGCCTCTTCAACCAGAACAGGCACGAGATCCTCTGCGCCGGAGATTATGAAGACATCCGAATCCTCTGCATCGTTGTATTGAGGCAGGCCCTGATCTGTTTTGCGCGTGATAGATGGCAACAAAAGACTCCAGCCGAGGCCGAATGGTCCATTGCCTGTGCCGGAATCGTACGAGAGCGAGAGTTCTGGTCCAAAGTTGGAGCGGCTGGTCGATAAAGGCAGCGGAACACTCAGCGAACCGGTGCCGGTTGCGATGTTAGTTCCAAACTTTTCCCCGATACCGCGAATGGCTCCGCCACCTTTAGGCAGCGAGATCGATGGAGCCGCGATGGACGTACGCGTAGCGCGTGTTGAGTCCGATGATTGGTTAGTGCGCTGCATTGGAGAGAGTTTGACTCTGAACCTCTTCTAAACAGATTGATTTCCTGATGGCAAAGCGCGGGGGAATCCATTCTCGGGAAATGGAGTGCGAGGCTGACTATTGGAACTCGGAACGGGCGCCACTATACCCGCAGTTCAGGGAAGATGTAAATATTTTATGCGGTATTGCGAAGCCTGGAGCGGACTGATTCAGGAACTTGGTGAGCCGAGCAAGGCTCGAACCTGCGACCCGCTGATTAAGAGTGCGGTCATAAGGATATCGAACTCTCCCAGGTGCGCTGAAGCTTATGCCAATCGTGGTCTGGTATTGATTCAGCCTACGACTGATTGTTCCTGTACGATGGCTCAAAAGCGCGTGTCGTTTGTTCTCTCGCTCCAAGCGCATGTTAGGTGTGGTTCAGGGTAAATAACTCTTAGTCGCTATTCTTCACCCAATCCTCGGTGAAGCGGTACCGATCAATACGTAGTTCCACGGCCCAATCTGAGGGCAAGTCTTCCATCTGCCCGAAAAGTCTGAATGCCTCGGCGACCTGGGAAGTGCCCCAGGTCGGGCCGTAGGCGGCTTCACCTTTATGCCAGACGATCGCTGATCGATCACCGATGCCGCTCCATACGTCTACCTCAAAGTAGAGCACCGCCGAGACGGACGAAACTTTAACAGCCATCTGAGTCAACGCCGGAAGAAGCCTCATCAACAACGTATCCTCATACGGGTCGTCCTTGGCTTCGTATTTCCCGAAAGTCGCCACCACTTCTTGCAAAAGCTGGCGAGTGACGGGTACCAGCGTTAAATGGTCGCTCAGCCGGAAACGATGCAGGTGGTGTAAATTGTCCGGCAGCATTTCCGCGGCCTGATGGTTGAGAATAAAGGCCTCGAGTTTGTAACCCACCTCTTGGCTCAAGACCCCCTATCTTAAATAGTCCTATCTTTTCTGGCCTTAACCAATGACCTTCGCCCGACTCCCTCTGCCAGCGTCTAACGGTGGCGCTCACTCACCGCCGGGGAAGGAGCGAAGCGAATGAGCCGTGCGGCACAGTGTTAGACGTACCCTAGTCGTGCAGGCCAACATAAACCCCGGTACCCCAGTACGTGCTTGGTTCTTCTCCCTTTGGCCAGCCGTACTTGAGTGAGCGCCTCCCTGGGCCGATAGCCTCTAGAACGCTGGTTTTCGGAGGCTTATTGGCAGTTAAGCTGGCTTGCTCTTCATCGTCGATGGGGATGATCGTTCGAAAAATCGGGTCTTCACCATCCTTCCAGTCGACTGTCTCGGTGGTTACCTGGAGATAGCGCTGCGAGCAGGACGGGCAGCTCCGAATACTTACGATGTAATGTGATTCGTCAATCAGGTACTCTTCAATGGGTATGCTCGTGACCGCCTTCCACGCATTCGATGCTTCGGATGACCAACACTTGTCGCAGCCAAACTGACTCATCGAACAAGTCCCGCCTTTGTGTATGTCGAACGGTTGAGTTGAGCCACCCAACGGTCTGGAAAATGAGCCGCGGCACGCTTTTGCGCCGTCGGCTCCATTTCCTTGTTAGCCAACCCTGCCACACAAGTACCCTTCATGCCGACGAAGCCACGTTAGCTGCGTTGGCGTCTCAGGCACTTGCACTCCTCTGGCTCTAGAGACAGTCTCGACTGCGTGGTCCAATTGATACCCCGATGCAACAGCGATAGACACTGCCAGCAACCCGGACCGGCCGACGCTTTGCCTGCAGTGAACTGCAATGTGTTTGCCTTCTCTAAGCAACTGCGCCAAGTTTGTCGCAGCCTCTACGAACGTTGCGGAATCGCTCGGTGCTCCGAGGTCCGGCACAGGCAACGACAAGAATTCAATACCATGAGCAGTGCAGCAATCGAATTCGTCAACAAGCCCCAGTTCAGCCGCCTCATCATTTTCAAGAAGAGATACCAGTACATTGACGCCTTTGACTGACAGAGCAGCCACATCGACTTCAAGCCAGTCGCCACCGCGAGGCCGCAGTGTTATTGACAGCATGCCTGAACAATGCAGTGGGATTTGAAAAATCGAGGTGCTCACGGAGTCGATCCAGCCTGGCTAACGCCCGGCAGCACCTGCCGCCTCAACACCTTGTTAGAATATGACATCTAACGTGTCGGCGGTCAGGTGCATGCCGTTATCCTCGTCCACTGCTTCCCGCATCGCGCGTGCGTCTTCGCACGTCGCGTGCATGGGCTTGTTGGGCGATTGTTACGGTTCTTGAACAAGAGTCACCTGTGGCTCGGCGCGTAGTATTTCACCAAGGTCAGCGTACAGTTTCGACACGGCCGGCTCAGTTTCGACTTTTCGAAACAGGCGTTTCCAGAAGAAAACTTCAGCCGTCGCGAAACAGTGCCAAACGACATCTTCTTTCATCGGAGGGTCGTCACCGGGCTGCGCGGTTTCATAGTCGGTTACGTTCCCGCAGCCAACCCACAACATGAACGGATCGCGGCTGCACATGAGGCACCGACCCCAGTCTTCGTTGATGATGTCCTCGACCGGATAGCCCTTCTCCTCCAGCCGCTGCTTCAGCCAACGAGCGAGCTGCCGCCCAAACATTCCTGGATTGATCTCTTCGTCCTCGCCAGGCTCGATCTCGAACTTCGTGGATTTGAACCAGTAT
>JAICQI010000670.1 GCA_025937955.1 Pyrinomonadaceae bacterium | reverse complement strand
TGGTGACTCCGCAGGTAGGACTCGAACTTACAACTTTCTTATCCGGCCTACGTTCGAGATAGATGGGATGTCTTGATAGCTAATACCCATCAGAAACCAGAACAACATCGCCACTTCCGCGTCGCCGTAGTTGTAGTTCACCAGTGAGCTGGCCAGGAATCCGGTCAGTGCGCCGAGTGTGCCGAGCAGGATGCCGTAGGTATGAGTGTCGCTTCCATCGATAGCACTGCTCTCAGCGCGCGCGATAAACAACCAGAACGCGATCATCATCCACAACCAGATTGCCAGCATCGGCAAGCCTCGATCGAAGGCGAGCTGTAATGGAGTTGAATGCAGGTGGACCATGTCTTTGCCGGGAAAGCCCCACTCGTTCCAGTGCAGCTTCATTGCGTCCATGCCATGTCCGAAGATCGGATGAACTGGAATCCGCTCCAGTCCCACGCGCGCCACCTGCGCTCGCAGCGATGAGCTCGGATCGCCGAACAGAAGCGCATTCCGATCACGCGTTTGCCATACCACCACTGCGCCAAAAGCAAGCACAAAGAATAGCGCGAATGTGATGACCACCTTCAACGCACCGCCCAGCGATCGCCAGGCGATTACGCCGGCGCCAATCACGAACGCGATGATGACCGTTCTCATCGCCGTCAACAGAATGCCCATCGTCAATAACGACGCTGCGACAATCATGATTTGGAAATACTTGTTTGGGCCGTGATTTCTGAGATGTGCCAGGGCCATGCCTAACGCGAGTAGCGCGATCATCTGGAGCAGCTCGGCAAACGTCTGATAATGCCGCGTCCACCCCGAAGCGCGAAAACGATGGTTGTGCTCGCTTCCCGTGACACCGGCAGGCGAGAGCTTTGTGATGGTCAGAGGGCGGTCGATCTGTTCGCCTCGCGAGATGAGCCCCACGTTGAATGCCGTATTCAGCGGCGCCCGGCTCAATTCACGCTCAATATCTTCAAGGGAATAAACACGCTGGCGACCAACATGCCAAATCGTGTCACCCGGTTGAACTCCGACCTGTTGAAACGGACTCTCAGTCGCAACTGATTCGACGACAATCCCACGTCCTCGCACAAGATCAAACACGCTGTAGAAGACGCCTACCGACCCGGAAAAAATCAGTAACGACACGAGCACGATTGCCGACGCTCGGGTAATCGTCGCGCGGGCTAGATAAAAGAGAAAAACACACCACGACGCCTGCAGCTTGGCGATGCTGATGCGAGGTTCTTCTGAGAGTAGAGCGGAGGCGACTGTCCAGAGCAGCGACAACAGGATAATGAAGTCAAACTTTGACCGCCTCAGCCCCAAACTTCGCGTGCTGACCGTCCTGATCAACCATCCAAATCCTGCTAACCCGACACCGATAGCGCTGGCGGCAACCGAGTGAGGGGCACAGAGGACGTAAATTCCCAGTCCTGCCAGAGCAATCTGTTGCCCTGCTTTTCGAGGCCACCTTTCACCGTTTTCGAGCATCGTCTTCTGCAGAAATGGTTGCGTTGACACGCTTTATTTACGCATGTTAGCGTATCTCGCGGCTGTTTGCCGGAGTTGGAAAGTGGAGTTAAGATCGCGCGCTTAACTGAAATGGCATTGTCCCCGCTGCCCGCTGCCTACGATTAAAGCCGCCGACGTCGTGTTAAATAACGAAGTTTCCTGATGGCCTTCGATAAAGCTAAGGTCTTAAAAGCCGCTGAGAAGTTTCTTTCTCAGGGAAAGATCAACGCAGCAATCAAGGAGTATCGGCAGATCGTCGAAAACGATGCTGACGATCTAACTACCTTGAATATGCTGGGTGATCTCTACGTGCGCGCCGGCAAAAAACAGGAGGCCGTTTCCTGTTTCGAACGCATCGCGGAACACTACAGCGTCCAGGAATTCAATCTCAAAGCGATCGCGATGTACAAGAAGATCGAGCGTCTTCGTACAGGCGATCCGATCATCGCTCTCAAACTCGCCGAGCTTTACGCCACTGAAGGCCTGGTTCACGACGCACGCGCGCAGTATCTAACCGTTGTCGAAGCTTACAGCCGTGCCGGCGATAACAAACGCGCCCTCGAGATCCTTCACAAGATCGCCGATCTCGATCCGAATAACACCGATATCCGCCTGAAACTCGCCGACGGCTATCTGAAAGAGAACATGCGACGCGAAGCCGCGGCGGCTTTCGTGCAGGCTGCCAATCGTCTTCATCAGGTCGGCTCGCAGGACAAAGCGCTCGAAGCTTATTCCAACGCGTTGAAATTGGTACGCGACGATCGCGAGGCGCTGCGCGGCATACTCGAAACTCACATCGCGCGTGGCACGGCCGACGAAGCCGCTGAGGTGCTCGAGCGCGTTGTCGAGACAAACGAAGAAGACAAAGAACTCGTGTCGATGCTCGCGCGCGCGTATCTCGAAGCAGAAGATGCGAAAGGCGCGGAGCGGGCAACGTCGCTGCTGATGAAGCAGGACTCGTCGAACTATACGCAGTTTCTTCCGGTCACTCGTCTCTATTTGAAAGCCGGCGAAGTAGACGAAGTGATCCGCATTCTCTCGACGATCATCGAGCGCATGCTGGCGGGACGCGAAGAACGCGAGCTGCTCGATATCGTCAACCAGGTGTTGGATCGCAATCCGGATCACGTTTCGGCGCTGCGCATGCTGGTACGTATTCACTGGTGGCAACGCGACATGGACGCTTTGCGTTCTTCGCTCGAGCGTCTAGCGGAGTCGGCGGAAGCTTCGGAGCTGATTGACGAAGAACGTTACGCTTTGACGCAACTGGTGCGGCTCGCGCCTGACGAACAGCGTTATCTCGATCGCCTGAATCTGCTCGGCGGTTTGCAGGAAGAGACTGCGGAAGACTTTGCAGCCGCAGCGCCCGAGCCTGAGAGCGAAGTACCGCAGTTTGAAACGTTCGCGATGGTGCAGGACGAGGAAGAGCTGGTTCATGCACCGGTAACAGTTGAAGACGAGTTTGAAACCAACGCTACTCCCGGTTCGACGTTCAGCGATCCCACCGCTTCATTTGCAGATCTCAACGAAGAAGAATCAGCGTTTTCAACCGCAGCGAGCGATTTTCAGGAAGTCGACTTCAACATCGTTGCGCCCGCGGATACGCCGCCGCCGGCAAGTGCTGAAGCGAGTCCGGCTGAAGAGGGCCGGGTTGAAAACGTAATGCGCCAGGAGCTCGAGAGTGTTGACTTCTACATTGCGCAGGGCTACGCAGACATCGCAGTCGACACACTCGAGATGCTTGAAAGGCAATTTGGCCCGCATCCGGAGATCCAGGCGCGACGCGAGAAACTCGCTGAAAGAAATCAGCAGCCCGTTGAGCAATCCGCTACTGTTTTCGAGTTTGGCGCCGCGGAAGAATTAGCGACGCCTGCCGCACCGGCGGAACCGATAACTTTCGACGCTGACAGTGCGTATGCAACGTTGCTGGATGGTGGCAACAATGTCGGCACTACGAAGCCGGCCGGACCCGGAATCGATGCGGGTCTCGCCGAGCTCTTTGAAGAGTTTCGTGTTGCCGAGGAGGCTGATACTGTCAAGGAGGACTTTGAGACCCATTACAACATGGGTACGGCTTATAAGGAGATGGACCTCATGGACGAGGCCATCCAGGAGTTTCAAACCTCCGCGAGCCTGGTGAAGCCGGGCGACGGCACGTCGCGGTTTCTACAGTGTTGCAACATGCTGGGTCATTGTTTCATTCATAAGGGTATGCCGGAAGCGGCGGTGCTGTGGTTCAAGAAGGGATTGCAGGCGCCCGGACATA
>JAICQI010000582.1 GCA_025937955.1 Pyrinomonadaceae bacterium | reverse complement strand
GGAATTTGGGCCACCGGCAATCTAACCGACAGGCTTAAGTACCAGGCGATGGTTGGCAACAACATGAGCACGCTTGGCGTGCCTGCAAGCAGGTTGGACAACGGTTTGAATACCGTATCGACTGCGCTCATCTGGTTTCCGACCGGAGATTTCGAAAGAGGTTTTAGTGGGCAGGGCTGGGGTGACTTCGAACATCACGAGAAGTTTTCCACTCGCCTCGCGGTTCACTTCAGTCGCAGCAATGAGAACAAAGAGAGTCAGCCCGATTCGGAGCAGTTTGAAAATACTCAGCTTCGATTATCGGACGGAACTGTGATTTTCACCCCTGAGCTCTTTGCGCCTGGAGTCACGATCACCGATGCGCGATATCGCATGACTACTGTCGACGGTGCTTTCAAGTACCGCGGCTTTTCATTGGAAGGTGAATACTTCTGGCGTTGGTTGGACGATTTCAAATTCCTGACCGCGGTTAGCCCCGAGTCACTTCAGCTAATCCCTTCTCAGTTGTTCGATCACTCTTTCCAGATACAAGGATCGGCGATGGTCGTTCCAAAAACGCTTCAGGCCTACGTAGGCTTCTCGAAGATTTTTGGGCAGTTTGGCCAGCCGCGTGATTTCCGTTTTGGAACCAATTTCTTCCCGTTCAAGAACAAGGTCGTTCGATGGAATAACGAGGCTCTTTATCTCTACAAGTCGCCGGTGGGTTACACGTCTGTGCCTTATCCGGTAGGTGGTCGAGGCTGGGTTTTCCACTCGAGCATGGAGCTCGCGTTTTGAGGCGCTTATGAATTTCTCGCACAAATCCGCAAACTATCTGCGCAATCTGCGGATGCTTTTTGCGATCAGCCTCGCACTCCTCCTTGCATCGAGTTCGACCTTCGCGCAGAAGGACTCGGACGAGTACCTCTTCAACGACTCGCATTTCCACCTGACCAATTACATCCAGGAAGGCACCGACATACACGACTTCCTTAAGATCATGGGCAACAAAGCCGGACGTGTTGCTCTCTTCGGCATCCCATTACAACAACAATGGTCATATCGCGTCGATGAAAACCGTCGCCCAACTTACTACCTGAACTCCGACGCGCCGCTCTATTACTACTCCTTCACCGACGCCTGGATCGCAACCGCCTACAAGTCTCTTTCAAAACAAGATCAGGCACGCTTCGATCCGATGATCACCGGCTTCAATCCCACGGACATGTATGCCGCGGATCACATTCGCCGTGTGCTCAAAGCCTTTCCGGGTGTTTTCACGGGCATCGGTGAATTCAGCATTCACAAGGAATTTGTTTCGGCAAAGATCGCCGGCGAGGTGGCGAGTCTGCAGGACCAGGCGCTCGATCGATTGCTCGACTTTGCAACTGAAGTCGGCTTGGTGGTTCTGATTCACAACGACGTTGACGTGCCCTTTGCCAAGCCCGGCGTCGAACCTGCTTATGCGGCCCAAATGAAGGCGCTATTCAGGCGCCATCCCAACACAACGTTTATCTGGGCCCATATCGGCGTCGGGCGGATCATTCGTCCAGTAAAAGACCAGGCAGCCATCGTCGAAGAGATCATCAACGATCCGAAACTGAGCAACGTTCACTTCGATATCTCGTGGGATGAAGTGGCCAAGTACATCGTGGCTACACCCGAGTCAACGAAGCACGGGGCAGAGATGGTGAATCGTTACCCGAATCGTTTTCTCTTCGGCACGGATGAGGTCGCTCCTGCCGACCAGGATAAGTATCTCAAGGTCTACAACCAGTACGAACCGTTTTGGAAACTTTTGACTCCGGAAGCCGGCGAAAAAGTCCGTAAGAAGAACTACGAAAGAATTTTTGATGAAGCGAGACGAAAGGTGCGCAGTTGGGAGGCGGCGCATGTTAAGTGAACGTCTTCTTTGTGCATTCTCTGTGTCACCTATTCTGTGCATGTTCCCGACCGCTCATCACAGATTCCCACCAGGCGACACAGAGAATGCCCAGAGAAGAATCACGGCGGAGGTTTTGATATGAACGCGAAAACTATGCAAACACGATATGCACAAATTTTGATTCGCTGCCTTGCCGTTCTGACATGCGCAACCATCCTCTTGCCAGCAAACCCGCAGGTGTTGGCGCGAGCCCCGCATCGCTCAGTCGACGATCAGGCAGTGAAGATCCCCGCGGAGCAACTCGATTCGCTCGTAGCGCCAATCGCGTTGTATCCGGACAACCTGCTCAGCCAAACACTGGTAGCTTCAACTTACCCGCTGGAGATCATTCAACTACAGCAGTGGTTGGAAAGAAATCCGGACTTGTTGAAGGACCAGAAGAAGTTGGCTGACGCGGTCAAGAAGCAACCGTGGGATGCGAGCATTCAGGCGATGGCAGCTTTGCCCGACGTGGTGAAGCGTCTGTCTGACGACATTCAATGGACCACGGATCTCGGTAACGCGTTCCTCGCGCAACAGAAAGACGTGATGGATGCGATTCAGCGCATGCGCAACAAGGCGCAGGACACCGGAGCGCTGGCGTCGAACCAACAACAGAAGGTGGTGACGCAGACGGTCGAAAGCAAAGAAGTGATTGTGATCCAACAGTCAAACCCGGAAGTGGTTTACGTGCCTTCTTACAACCCGACTGTAGTTTATGGCGCGCCGGTGTATCCGTATCCGCCTATTTACTATCCACCTTCTACGGGCGCGGTGATCGCGGCGAGCGCGATCTCGTTCGGAGTCGGTATGGCCATGGGCGCTGCGTGGGGCGGTGGTTGGGGTTGGGGTGCCGGCTGGGGTGGTGGCGACATCGACATCAACATGAATAACAACTTCAACCGCAACACGAATATCAGCGGTGGCAATCGCGTCAATAACATCAGCGGTAATAGAGGCGGCGGTAATAAATGGCAACACAATCCGTCACACCGTGGTGGCGCTCCGTACGGCGACCGCGGTACTGCAAACCGGTTTGGCGGCAGTGCGCGAGGTGATTCCTTACAGAACCGCCAGCGCGCTGCGCAAAGAGACATTGGTCGACAAGGCGGCAACCTGAGGAGCAACGACCGCGTTGGCGATCGTGGTGGGGTTGGTGACCGAGGCGGCGTCGGTGATCGGGGTGGCGTCGGTGACCGAGGCAATCGCGGCGGTGTTGGTGATCGCGGTGGCGTGGGCGATCGCGGTAATCGTGGAGGCGCCGGCGATCGGGGTGGCGTTGGTGATCGTGGCGGTGCCGGTGATCGGGGTAGTGCCGGCAATCGCGGTGGCGTTAGTGATCGCAGCAGCGGCATCGGCGATCGAGGCGGTGCTTCGAACCGTGCCAGCGGCGATCGCGTGGGCAATCGCAGCATCGGCAGCAGCTCAAGTAGTCGTGGTGGCGGTTTCGGGCGTGACTACGGTAGCGGTGGCGCAGGTGCGCGCGCCAGCAGTAGCCGCGGCTCGTCCAGCATGGGAGGTTTCGGCGGCGGCAGTCGCAGCGGCGGTAGCTTTGGTGGCGGAAGTCGCGGCGGTGGCGGCGGCGGTAGTCGCGGTGGCGGTGGTGGTGGTCGCGGTGGCGGCGGTGGCCGAAGGAGGTAACGAGCAATGAAACAGAACAAAATTTTGAGAATTGCAAATCTGAGTCTTTTGGTGCTGGCTTTTGCATCGTTCGCGTCCGCGCAGACGACGGTGGCGACGAAAGCAAAATCGTTCGCGACTGCGCAGGATGCAGCTAATGCACTGATCGATGCGGCTGAAAAATATGACGAAGCTGCGCTGGTCGAGATTCTCGGACCAGACAGCTACGACATCATTCACACCGGCGAACCGGCGCGCGATCGCGAAGTGGCGAAGCAATTTGCCACAGAAGCTCGCGTGAAAAACCACGTGGCACAACCGAAGAATTCACGTCGTGCGTTCTTGTCGATTGGCGAAGACGAGTGGCCTTTCCCGGTGCCGATTGTGAAGGGAACATCGGGTTGGTCTTTCGACGCGCGTGCGGGTCGCACGGAGATTCTCTACCGGCGTGTTGGCAGCAACGAGCTGAACGCAATCGAGATCTGCCGCGGTTACGTCGAAGCGCAGCACGAGTATGCGCTGATGAAGCGTGAAGGCGGCGTCAATCAGTATGCCCAACGAATCATCAGCACGCCGGGCAAGCAGGATGGATTGGCCTGGAAAAACGAGGATGGTTCGTGGGGTGGTCCAATAGGTGAAAAAGTGGCTGCTGCAATCGAGCGGGGTTACTCCAACCGGAGCGAGCCCTTTCACGGCTACTTTTTCAAGATTCTCAAGGGGCAGGGCCCGGCGGCGCCGCTCGGCGAGCTGGACTTCGTTGTTAAGGACGTGATGATCGGCGGCTTCGCGCTTATAGCCTTTCCCGCGCAGTACCGGGTCACGGGCGTACAAACGTTCATCGTGAG
>JAICQI010000707.1 GCA_025937955.1 Pyrinomonadaceae bacterium | reverse complement strand
TGCCGAGTACGATGTAATGGATCTGCTTGGACCGGGTCAGTACCGTAACGCGGTTGGGTCGGGTTGGTTCTCAGCTTAATATGCACCGGCCGACCCGACGCTACCGCGTTACGGTACTGACCCGGTCCAAGCAGATCCATTAAATCGTACTCGGCAATTAATACACACCCTCAACAACCGAGGTTTGGAAACGAGAGAAGGGGCGGACGTTGCGCACGCCGTCCCACGGATAGAGATCGCACGGCGGTTCGCGCTCCGCTTCGTCGCGTTCCAGAAAACGCGGCATGAAGAACTCTTTTGTCAGAGTTGTCAGACGAACGCGTCCCGTCTCACCATACTCAACCACCTTGTCCGGCTGATCGGGATCTACAACCTCGATCATCGCGCGCGGCATCGGCGGATAGTAAATGATCGCGTAGTTATCTTCCGGCTGTCGCGGCTTGTGAACTGCCAGTCCCATCAGCGTGTTGCCGTAGGTCGGCGCGAAGTAAGCGCCGTCGAGCAATTCTTCAACCGCGAAGCGATGAAACTGCGGCGTCATCTCAGTGCCGCCACAGAACACACCGGTGATCCCCATCTTCTTGAGCGAAACTTTTTCACACAGCGCTTCGAGAAGTTTCGGAGTCGTGAACAGACAGCGAATGTTGTCGTGCGCGCGCAGCAGCGTGAGGCCTTGGTCGATTACGTGCTGCTTGTACTGCTCGGCCATCTTCGGCTGGCCCATCTTAAGCAGCTTGATGACCCAACGCGGATCGAGATCGACCATGAAACAGATGCCGCCACGATATTGGGCCAGGTGCTCGACAGCCAGGCGCAGACGGCGCGGGCCGGTTGGGCCGAGCGACAACCAATCGGCGTTACGTGGAAAGAACTCTTCCGGCAGCGTATCGCTGAACGCCTCGTAGTCCAGACGAAAATCTTCGATGTTGATGCGCGACTTCGGCACGCCCGTGCTGCCGCCGGTTTCAAACGTGTAGACAGGGCGGTCAGCGTAACCTTTCGGTACCCAACGACGCACCGGCCCACCGCGCAACCACTCGTCCTGGAAGAAACCAAAACGGGAAAGATCGTCGTAAGTCTGAATCTCTTTTCCTGGATCCCACGAAAGATTTTTGGCGAAGTCGAGCCAGAACGGACAACCGGTTTCGGGATCGAAATGCCACGCTACAACTTCACGAACCCATGCGTCTAAGTTTTCACGGTTCATAGATTACGGAATCGTCTTCTCAGTCTCTCTTATCAAGTCTGCAAAACGTGGATCCTTACGCAGCTTGGCGAGGTGCGGATCGACGCGCACAAACGTAAAGCCAACTGCATGCTCGCGCTCAGCCTGGGCCAACCAGCGGAACGCATTGTCGAAGTCGTCCAGCCAGGTGTAGATGATTGCGATTTCATACGCTGTCACCCAGTTCTGGTTTCGCTTGGCAATGATCTCAGTCAAAATCGCTTTTGCTTCGTCGCGTTTTCCGGTCGCGGCGAGCACGTGAGCGCGTTTGGCGTGCGTGGTCGGAGTATCACCGGCGAAGCTTCGTTCCTGCTCAAACGCAGCCATCGCTTCATTGTGCATGCCTTTCAACTCGTAGGCCCAACGCAGGATCGTATGCGCTGCAACCGCGCCCGCATCGAGCTCGAGTGACTTCCGGCATTGCATCACAGCTTCATCAAACTTACCCGCCAGAAACAGTACGTTAGCGACAGCCGTTGCGATCACTGCTGATTGGGGCGAGATCTGGCGCGCGCGTTCGATCTCGGCATACGCTTCATCGTGCCGTCCCATGGCCGACAAACTGTAAGCGTACCAACGATGGGCCACCTGGTTACTCGGCTTCAGTTGAATCGCCTTGCGCAGCTCGCGTTCAGCGGCGACCCAATCGCGATCGTAGTGCAACCTGACAAAACCAAGCGAAGCATGACCCTCAGGTAAATTCGGATCGGCCTCGACTGCACGCAGCGCCGATGCTTTCGCACGCTCCCACGCTTCCGGTGGCGGTGGTTCGACGTACCAGTTGAGCATCGCATAGCAATCGGCGAGCTCGGAGTGCGCCATCGCATACTCCGGATCGAGCTCAACGGCACGTTCGAGTCGTTCAATCGCCTGGCGCATACCTTCCGCACTGCGCCGGGTCGCATAGTAACGTCCCGCAGTATAGAGCTGACGAGCTTCTTCATTCTCGCCCGCCAGTGTCTCCGGAGTCGGAGTCAATATCGCCTTCGTGATCGGAGCAATGCCGGGTGCGCCGGGCTTTCGTCTCCTCGGAACGGCCGGTGTTGCCGCCCTCGTTTTGCGATAAAGCGCGGGATGGCGCAGGTCGCGCAGGATTCTTTCAAAAGCGGGCTCGCCACGCAGTGGATCCCATTGAGGTTCGACGCCTAACCAGACTACCCACGCATCCTTGATCGCGTGCGCGTTCAGAAGCAGTTCCAACGCGCGCTCACGCTCACCCAGGTGCAGGTGCAACAACGCGAGGTGATAAGGCGAGACGTAGCTGTGAACGGACAACTGCATCAGTTGCTCTAAAACGGCCCGCGCCTCTTTCTGTTGTCCCGCGGCCGCATAGGTGCTACCCATAACCGAAAGATAGAACTGACTGCCTCCCGAAAGCTGCAATGCTTTCTCTGCTGTTTTGACGGCGCGGTCCATGTCGCCGGTATGTCTCAGCAACCAGGAGTAAGTGACCAGGCCATACGGAAAATCGGGAACTGCCTCGAGCATGTTTTGAAACGTCGCAATCGACTCATCGAATCGACGCGCCTGGTAGTAACACCAGCCGAGTGCCTGGAGCACGCTCGGCGAAAGAGGATCGAGCTCGCGAGTGAGCAGCATCTGATCGATGCCCTCATCGAAACGACCTTCCATTATGAGGTGAAACGCGTACCAGTGATGGCCCGTGGCGTAGTTGGGATTGATCTCGAGCGAGCGCCGGTGCTGGCCTTCCGCGACGGCCCAGTCGAAGTCATGACAAACAGTTGCGAAGCCGAGCGCGCTGTAAGCTTCGGCAGACGACGAATCCAGCTCCACTGCTTTTGCGGCATTTTGTTTTGCAGCCGCTGAAGTCTCGGCAAACGGACGGATACCGAAGACGCCGAGCCAGTTGTAGTAGTCGGCAACGCCTGTGTAGGCGAGGGCGTAATCAGGATCTGCCTTGATCGCTTTCTTGAAACACTCGAGCGCTTTGGCGAGACCGACTTCCGTGTAAGAGTTCCAGTAGTAACGACCACGCAGATACGATTCGAAAGCTTCCGAACTGTCGGTACCACGTTTCGACAACTGGCGCTTTTCATCGCCGGTGAGCTGCGGCAGCAATGCCGATGCGACTTTCTCCGAAATCGAATCTTCGATCTGGAGAACGTCTGTCGACTCTTCATCGAAATGTTCGGCCCAACGCGTGACGCCTTCACTCACGCTCAACAGTTGCGCCGTGACGCGAATGCGATTGCCGACACGCCTGATGCTGCCGTCAACCACGTAGTCGATGCCGAGATCGCGTCCCGCCATCAGTGGCTCGATTGCGGCGCCGTGATAACGCAGCACGCT
>JAICQI010000589.1 GCA_025937955.1 Pyrinomonadaceae bacterium | reverse complement strand
TGCTCTCCTGCCTGAAGAGCTCCTGCCGTTCTTCGTGAAGATTGAGCTTGACGGACGCGCGCTGACATTCACATTGCTAATTTCGCTCGTGACTGCGCTCTTTGTCGGTCTGATACCGGCTTTGCGAACAGCGTCAGTCAATCTGGACCAGTCACTCAAAGAAGGCAGTAGATCCGGTACCGGCGCAGGTCTGCAACGAGTTCGAGGTTTGTTAGTGGTGACGGAAATCGCCCTCGCGGTCGTGTTGCTTGCCGGCGCCGGGCTCATGCTGCGAAGCTTTACGCGCTTGCAGAATACATCGCCTGGTTTCACTCCGGACGGCGTGCTCCATCTGGAGATCAACCCCACTTACCGGCGACAGGAAGATTATCGCGTCGAGTTTATGTCGCGGCACTATCAGCAACTTTTGCAGCACGTCGCAACAGTTCCGGGCGTAGTTGCGGTTGCGGCTAACAACGATTTGCCTTTTGTCGGTCAGAAGCCGTGGTATCGAGGCGAGTTTTCGATTCAAGGCCAATCGAGTGATGAAGTAAAGCAGAATCCGATGGTCAATTACCAGGCCGTCTCACCGGACTATTTTCGTGTCATGCAGATTCCGCTACTGCGTGGCCGCGTTTTCACTGACCGCGACAACGTGAGGCCCGATCGTCACCCCGATGTGGCGATCGTTAGCAGACAGTTGGCGGAACGGATGTGGCCCAATGCTGATCCGTTAGGCAAACGAATCAACTGCGACGACGACGGCACCGGTTGTGGCGAAATCGTCGGCATTGTCGGTGATGTGAAGCACAACAGTTTGGTCGAGGAAGCCGGTTACGACATCTACTACTCCTGTTATCAGACTTATGCCAAGCAGATTCACTTTGTGGCTCGCACGCAAGGCGATCCGATGGCGTTCGCGAAGGACATCAAGCGAGCCATCTGGCAGGTCGCTCCCGATACGGGTATCTTCAACGTCATGCCGGTGACCAGGTTGTCGGCAAACACGGTCTGGCAATCACGAGTTTGGGGACTGCTGTTTGGAATCTTCTCGGGCATCGCCCTCGTGCTGGCGACCGCGGGGATCTACGGAGTGATGGCATATTTCGTGACGCAACGCACGCGCGAGATCGGCGTTCGGATTGCGCTGGGCGCGCAGTGGCGCGACGTGCTGAAGTTGATCCTCAAAAGTGGGATGGCCCTCGTCACCATCGGCCTCACAATCGGACTTGCAGGCGCGTTCGTGTTGACACGACTAATGACGACGCTGCTGTTCGAAGTCTCTCCGACTGATCCGATCACGTTTGGGGTCGTAGCGCTTTGTGTGATCCTCGCCACGCTGCTCGCGTGTTATGTCCCCGCTCGGCGCGCGACCAAAGTCGATCCGCTGGTCGCGCTACGTTACGAGTGAACTTCAGGTGACGAAATATAATTTCGATTTTCGTCATTGATATAAACGGCTGGATACTTACTACTTGGCGCGAACTCATATCGCGACTTAAAAATGCGTGAGGATTGTGTCCCTGCTTATCAGCGATCGCTGCCCGGTCGAGAGCACTGGTGGCAGTTGAGCTATCCGTTATTACCGGCAATCGGTCTGGCGATCTTGCCGAAGTGCCCGTTCTGCCTGATAGCACTCGCTAGTTCAATCGGTCTGGGGTACATGGCACGGACGTGGTGGCTTGTGCCACTCACGTCTATTTGCTTTGTCGCTGCGGTGGGCTCGTTGGCGATGCGCGCGCGCCGGCGGCGTACCTTTGCTCCGCTCTACTTAGGCTTGTCGGCGCTCGCGATCATCCTTCTGGGCAAATATCAGCTCAATTATGCGCCCTTGATTTACCTTGGGCTCGCACTACTAGTCTTCGCCTCGTTCTGGCGGGGCACATCAAAAACAAAACCGTCCAATAACACCGGTTGTAAATGTTGAAAAAGGAGTGACGAGATGAGTTCCGTTGATACATTGCGCGAACGCACTGAAGCGTTTCTCAAACAACCATCGAACAATCTGCCAGTGGCAGCCCCCGCAGCGGAAGGACTGGAGTCAATGGGAGCACCGACTGCCAGAGATTTTTCAGTATTTAACCCAAGCCACGCCGAACACGCGCTCGAGCTGGCGGCCCGCTTTATGGAGATCGCTAACGCGACTCCCGGCGATCAGGGTCTGGCAGCAGTTTTGGATGAGGCGGACCGAGTCGCGGCACAGGAAGACGACCGTATGGTGAAGTATGCGTTGATGGTCTTCATCACACACCACCCGGAGGGACGCAGGCTCCCCATTCCACCGTTGGCCGAGCGTGCGCCCGACGTTATTCCACCTTCAGATCAAGCGGTCTTGAGTGGACTTGAAGGACTGGGTGCACTCGGCGTCGAGGCACAGCTCGATTACTTCCGCGAGGATACCGCCGTCAACGAGCATCATCAGAGGTGGCACGTAGTCTATCCGGGCGGCGGGCACCCAAACCCCGCGAATCCGTCGGGCCCAAGGATTACTAAAAACCGGCAAGGCGAGCTGTTCTGGTATATGCACCAGCAGATGCTTGCGCGCTACGACACCGAGCGGAAGGCTTTCAATCTCGGTCGCGTGCAGGAACTGAAGAACTACACAGCTCCGATACCGGAAGGTTACAACGCAAACCTCGTGAACTTTTCACATCGAAAGCCGAACGTCGTCATGCACGACATCCAACTCGAGTCTGGTGTCTACAAAGTGTCTGATCACGATCAGCTGCGCAAACGCCTGTTGGCCGCGGCGGAGAGTGGGAAGCTACAGAAGGGCTCGGGAACAGTTCCCGTCACCATTGAATTGCTCAGCTCCACCGCCGAGTCAACCATCGGATCGGTGGACTCCAGCTTCTATGGATCGCATCACAACCTCGGACACGGACTTATCGCCGATCTTCGCGATCCTTCGGGACCATTTCCACAGAGGCCTGGTGTAATGAGTCGCACTGCAACGGCCGTGCGGGATCCGGTCTTCTACCGTTGGCACAGGCACGTTGACGAAACAATGTTTCTGTGGCAGCAGACGCTGCAACCGCATGACCTCAAAACGGACATGCCGCCGATCAAGATTCGCAAAAGTCTCAACGGCGGCACGGGAGTGCAGCAGAGTCCCGACATCATGGTTTGCCTGTTAAAAAACATTCCCGGATCCAGTGCGGCTAACTTCGACGGCGAGGCGTTTGCCAACAATACCTTCGGCGGCGATGCTAACTGGGCCAAGGCGCTCTCCTCATTCAACATCCCGAATGGAACGCTCCAGACCGTCTTGAGAAAGCAGATCATAAATCTGCCTGGAGGCGGCACGGGTACCAAACCCTATCTCGATCAGGAAGAGTTTTGTTACTTCCTGCGGTTTGAGAACACGAGCGACCAAGCGCAAAAAGTGACTGTGAGAATGTTCCTGGTTGCGAAAGACTTTGCCGACGAGCGGCGACTCTGGATCGAAATGGATAAGTTTGCACACTCGCTCACGCCGAAGCAGAAGTCAGTCGTCTTTCGTCCTGGCAAGCTCTCGGCGGTCGTTCGTAAACCAGCGCGGCGTCCTCCTGATCCGCCTCCTCCGCCGCACCCGGGCGCAGACCCGAACTACTGCGACTGCGGCTGGCCGTATCACCTGTTGCTGCCACGTGGCACTGCGGCGGGCATGGACTTCCGTTTGATGGTAATGGTGACGGATCATCAGGCTGATCTCGTGGGCGCCGAGAAGAAGTGTGGATCGATGAGTTTCTGCGGCGTGAAAGATGCTGACTATCCTGACAAGCGGCCAATGGGATATCCATTCGATCGCCCGTTCAGTGGGAAAGTATCAGATGCATTGGCACGCGCCGATCTGATTCACATCGCTACACGCGACTTCAAGATCAAGCACACTGTGGCGCCGTAGCGGCTGGGATATTATGTCGAGATGGAGCAAGAGCAGGACGCGCGTGTTGGCAGGTTGCAGGAGCGCATCAACGAGGCGTTGCGCGAGGACCTCGAGGCCACAGCGGAGAGCGACTTCTCAGAATACATGCCCGACACGGCTACACCTCTGACGCAGCGGCTCGCTCAAGCCGCGCAACAGAGAGGCGTCGAAGGGATGGAAGCTGCTCTTGATGAATTCGACCGTCTCAAGCAAAGCGAAGACCTGGTACGCCTGCAACATGCGCTCATGCTCTTTCTGTCGGAACACCCGGCTGCTACACAGCTAGGTCTGCGCATACCGCCGCTCGCCGAGCGTAATCCTTCACAGATCCTTCCCTCCAAAAGGGAAGAGTGACGGTGTTGGCGATCAGGCGCCTCCTTGGAGTGCGGTGCCTTGGTACCGCTTTGGTCTTAATTCCGACGAAT
>JAICQI010000549.1 GCA_025937955.1 Pyrinomonadaceae bacterium | reverse complement strand
GGGGAGGTGGCCCAGGCGCAGCAGCCGGCGAAGATTCCTCGCCTGGGATTTCTGTTCTTCGGGTCAAGGGATCAACCTCATCTGGAATCTTTTCACCAAGGATTGCGAGATTTAGGATACGTTGACGGCAGGAACATTCCTATCGAGTACCGCTATGCCGAGCGGAGTTCGGACAGACTTGCGATGCTTGCGGCCGAACTCGTCGCGCTCAATCTTGACGTTATTCTTACAACTACGCCTGCCGCCACTCGCGCTGTTCTTCAGGCAAATAGCCGAACCCCCATCGTAGCCGTCGGATTTGATCCGGTTGCCACCGGTTTGGTCAAGAGCCTGGCATACCCAGGCGGAAACGTTACCGGAATATCAAGTAGCGCTGGCCCTGAAATGATGGGCAAGCGTTTGGATCTGCTCAAGGAGGCGTTCCCGAAAATCACCACGGTCGCGATGCTGTGGAATCCCGAAGCTGGCCAGCTTGCAGCGCAGGTTCTCGACGGAGCAAAAAAGGGCGCCAAGGCTCTTGGACTACAACTCCGTCCGCATGAGGTCAGAAGCACAGGAGATATCGAAGGCGCCGCGAACGTCTTAAAGCAACTTCAGCCGGACGCTCTAGTTATACCGGGGGGTGCGCTGATGACGCTAAATTCGAAAAGGATTATCGAGATCGCGACCAAACTTCAGTTGCCGGCGATGTATCAAACGGGGCAGTTTATCGAAGACGGCGGGTTGATGGGCTATGGAGTTAATTACGGCGACCTCTACCGTCGCGCAGGGATTTATGTCGACAAGATCACCAAAGGGGCCAAGCCTGCAGACTTACCCGTGGAACTTCCCATGAGATTCGAACTGCTGATTAATCTGAAAGCGGCCAAGCAGATCGGCGTGACGATTCCGCCCAATCTGTTGGCGAGAGCGGACAAAGTAATCCGATGATCGACCAATCCAAAATCAAAATTCAAATCTAAAACCGCAGGGCGATTCCGCCGAACGTACTGGCGAGGGCGGATTCGGGTGATCAAATAATGGTCGAGCAGCGTAATGTTAGGCACTGACCGCTTTAAAGTGGAACGGAAGCAATGATTAGCAAAATTGTTTTCTGGTTCCTTTTTTTGACCAATGTTTCTCTTCTCAACGCCGAGCAGCAAGCGAGAATACCACGAGTTGGATATGCGGCGAGCGGTGGCAGCATCAACAATCCCGGCTGTTCGTCGAGTCCTTCCGGCGCGGAATCCGAGATTTAGGCTACATCGAAGGAGAAAACATCCACGTTGAATATCGCTATCCCGGCACAGATCCGGATCGGGTCTCGGGCTTCGTCGAGGAACTCATAAAGCTCAATGTGGATGTGCTGGTTAGTTCGAGTGCAGGAGCAATCGTTGAAGCCAAGAAAGCAACCAAAACGATTCCCATAGTTATGGTGGCTTCCTTTGATCCGGTGGAGAAAGGGATAATCGATAGTTATGCACGCCCAGGCGGAAACATCACGGGACTTGCCAGACTTACCCATGAGTTAAGTGGAAAACGACTGGAATTGTTCAAGGAGGCAGTTCCGAGCCTGTCGCATTTAGGAATAATTGCGGTCCGCGGGTCACCGAGCTTCCGAGACTATGAGACTGCGGCACGCGTGCTGAAGATCTCGCTCGAATCCATCGAGGTAAACAGTTCTAAACCTGATCTGGATGGCGCATTTCGAGCTGCCGTAAGAGCACGAGTGAACGGCCTTATGCCGGTTGCAAGTCGCACACTGAACCCTTTCACGAAGCAGATCCTACAATTTGCCATCAAAAACCGACTGCCGACTATGCATGAAGTGGGCGCTCGGGTGAACGCGGGAGGGCTCATCTCGTATTCAGCTGATGATCCGGCACTCTTTAGACGCGCTGCTGTCTACGTAGACAAGATCCTAAGAGGCGCTAACCCGAGCGAAATGCCAGTGGAACAACCGACGAAGTTCGAGATAGTAATCAACTTAAAGACGGCAAAGCAGATCGGCGTGACGATACCGCCGAATGTGCTGGCGCGTGCGGACAAGGTCGTTCGATGAAAGGCATCACTAGGGAGTGGTCAGAAGTTAGTAAGACCGTCTTCTGGTCTGTTGTATGTGCGATGTTCTTCGTTGCTGTGTCCATTTCAGCCGACGCGCAGCAGTCAAAGCTAGTCAAGATCGGAGAGCTGGTTTTCCGTGATCGTGAGGGTTTAGGCGCCGGCCGGGAGGCATTCCGCCAACAGCTCCTTGATCTTGGGTATATCGAGGGCAAGAACGTTGCTTATGAGACGCGTTCGGCCAAGGGCGAGCTTAATCGATATCAAGCGTTAGCTGAAGAATTGGTCAGTACGAAGGTTGATGTCCTGGTTGCGTCCTCCATCAATGAGGCTCTAGCTTTAAAAAATGCTACTAAGACAATCCCAATTGTTTTTGTAATGCCCAATGATCCTGTTATGCATGGGCTCATTGAGAGCGTGGCGCGACCTGGAGGAAACATCACCGGGTTCACGTTTGTTGCACCAGTTTTGGCGGGCAAACGGCTCGAACTGCTTAAGGAAGCATTTCCTAAGATCTCCCGCATTGCGGTGCTCTGGAATCCGCAAGACTTGAGCACGGTGGAACAATGGAAAGATAGCCAGCTTCCCGCACGCGGACTCGGACTCCAGCTTCATTCGATCGAGATCAGCAGCCCTAAGGGATACGAGAGCGCTTTTAAAGAATCAATTCAACGCGGAATTGACGGCATCGTTGTGACTGGCGGCGCGTTGAACACCGCGCATTCAAAACTTATTTCAGACCTGATCAGAAGATATCGACTGCCGGCCATATTCGATCGACGGGAGTTTGTGGCAATCGGTGGCATGATGTCATACGGACCGGATCGATCCGAATCTTACAGGCGCGCCGCCGTTTTCGTGGACAAAATCCTTAAAGGCGCTAAGCCTGCCGATTTGCCGGTTGAGCAACCGACGAAGTTTGAGATGGTTATCAATCTGAAAACGGCTAAAGAAATCGGCGTCACGATTCCACCAATAGTATTAGCCAGAGCAGATAAGGTAATCCGATGATGGGACAGTCTAAAACCCGCCCTGAGCGAGTCGAAGGATCGAAATCTAAAGCGTACAGCGATCCGGCGCACGTGCCGGCGCGAGGGGCCAAGGTGATCAAGTAGGCGATACGCCCGTAAGCAAAGAGGTCGATGAAACGCGTGAACAGGAACATTCTCATCCTATTATTGACTCTCTTCTTACCAAAGGACGTAGTCGCTGAGGCGCAGCAGACGAAGATTCCGCGTATCGGATTTTTAACGAGCTTTGGTCTGCGCTCCGATCGCCAGATTCAATCGTTCCAGGAAGGCCTCCGCGCTCTTGGCTATGAAGAAGAGAAAAACATCGTAATTGAGTATCGGAAACCACTCGGCAAGCCTGATGAGGCTTCAGAACTCGCGGCTCAACTTGTGCAGCGAAAAGTTGATGTTCTTGTCGCCACCGATCCAACCGCCATCCGTGCTGCCCAGCAAGCCACCAAAACCATCCCGATTGTCATGCTGACGAATCAAGATCCGGTCTCGACTGGGCTGGTCTCAGATTTGGCGCGTCCAGGTGGGAACGTCACCGGGGTTGCAAGACTCAACCGTGAGTTGAGCGGAAAACGTTTGGAAATACTTCGTGACGTTGTTCCGCAGTTATCGCGCATCGGCGTTCTTTCGGTTCGTCCGACCGCTTTAGGGCAGGGAACAGGCTTTCAAAGTTACGCAGCTGCGGCGGACGCCTTAAGAATGCAAGTTCACTCCCTGCAAGTAAGCCGCCCTCAACCCGATTTGGAATGGGCGTTTCAGACTGCAGTCAAGGCGCGGCTCGATGCGATTATTATGGTCGGCCATAACGTCCTCAGGCCGTACTCGCAGAAGTTCGCAGATCTTGCAATTAAAATGCGGTTGCCTTCTGTATGTGAGGCACCTGAATACGTCGACGCTGGATGTTTGATGTCGTACGCGTCCAACGATACTGAGAGCTTCCGACGCGCCGCGGTCATGGTGGACAAGATCCTGAAAGGGGTCAAACCCGCTGACTTGCCGGTTGAGCAGCCAACAAAGTTCGAGCTGGTGATTAATCTGAAAACTACGAAGCAGATCGGTTTGATCATTCCGCCGAATGTGCTGGCGCGCGCGGATAAGGTCATCCAATGAAGATGAAATTCAGCCCAGCATAGCTGCTAGATTTGAGATCGTCACGTATGCCCGTCCTAGGAAGGGTTCGGGTTGCACAGGGATGTTTTGTTTGCAGCCGTAGGAGTTCGGTCCAAACTCATTTGCAGTCTCTCGGCCATGTTTAACGTGTTGGAACTGGTCAGTAGAATACTCTTTATCGGCACTACTGTATTCGCCTTTGTGTTGCTTTGCCTAGATGTTGCCTACGGCTGGGGCGACAAGGGCCATCGAATTGTAGCGATTTTAGCCGATACGCACCTCACTGCGCAGGCGCGTGAAGAGGTGGGAAAACTTCTTCCTGCCGGCACGACACTGGCAGACGCAGCTGTGTGGCCTGACAGGGAAGGTAGGCAAATAACAGAGTTCGACCGGCTGCATCACGTCAGTATTCCCGATGACGTCGAGGGCTACGATCAAGAGC
>JAICQI010000375.1 GCA_025937955.1 Pyrinomonadaceae bacterium | reverse complement strand
TGGTGGAACTCACTCTCCAGGGCATCCTCGCGACTCCTTTCGAGCCGAAAGGTATCAGCAACGGGAAAAGTGTTTACCATGTCTCCGAACATGTGTTTAGGATGTCTCCGGTCTATACAGAAGAGGGGCTTGCCCCCGCTTTTTCGAGATTCAAAGCTCCTGTGATTACCAACTTCATAGATCTCAAAGGTTGGTTGCCGGTGGATGCGGTCGTCGTTGAGGGGCGGCCGGGACTGTGGTGGATGGAGATGTCGGGCGTGAGCCTGGCTGAGCCGTTCTTTCAACAAACAATCGAGCGCGCGAAAGCGAACGGCCAAAGCCGCGGTGAGCTGTTCACGGAGTTTGACGCACTACTGCAACTCGAGCAGTCGTTCGACAGCGTCGAGCCCACAGGTTTCATCTTTCACTCCTCACGTTGCGGTTCGACACTCCTGGCAAACGCCTGCCGCGCCATCTCCAATTCGATCGTGCTCTCCGAGGCCAACGCGATCGACAAGCTGATCGCAAGGTTCATCACCGATAGCGACGGCATAAAAGAGTCGCTCTATTCAGTGTTCCTGCGCGGCGTCGTTCGCGCGTTGGGCCAACGCCGCAACGGCAACGAACAACACCTCTTCGTGAAGTTCGCCTGTTGCAGCTTCGCTCAAATCGAACGTATCAGACGCATTTGGCCGCGCGTGCCGTGGGTTTTTCTGTATCGAGATCCGATCGAAACCATTGTCTCCAACCTCGCCGACGTGCCGCCGTGGCTAAAGGACAACGATCGTCGCGTGCTGGCGTCAATCGTTGGCACTTCACCAGACGCCGTCGCCGACATGAGCTTGGAAGAACTGTGCGCCAGGACGATCGGAAGCCTTTACTCCAAAGCGCACAGTCTTGCGAACGAGAACAGCATGTTGCTTAATTACAACCAACTGTCAGTACCTGTAATATCCAGTGTGTTGAGCTTTTTCAAAGTCAGTGCTGCGGCTGAAGAGCTGAACGCGATCGCACGCGCCGGCAACATGTACGCAAAAGAAGTCTCCGGCACGCGCACATTCATCGCCGACGCCGCTGCGAAACAGAAACTCGCTTCGGATCGCATCCGTGAAATGACCGCCGCATGGGCCAGCGAACCTTATCGTCAACTCGAGCAAAAGAGGTTAGAAACAAATGACTTCTACTAAGCTAATGCCCGGTAAACATGTGGTGGTTACAGACTTTGATGGAGGCGAAGGAATACTCGTCGATCTCAACACGAAGAGATACTACCAACTGAACGAGACGGCAATGGTCGTCTGGAAAGGCCTGGAAAAAGGCAAGACGATGAACGAGATCGTCGCCGATATTACTTCGAACTACGAAGTCGAGCCCGACCGGGCCACGCTCAGCGTGCAAAGAATTGTCGATAACTTCCAAAGCTACAAACTGGTGGGCGCAGCGTGAACGCGACGAGCGGCACCTGATCGTCAAGTACGCCTTTCTCACCGCCGTGATCTTCGTGCCACTCGTCTGGTCGTTTATCTTTGTGCGCAACCTCTATCCGTTCGCTGCCTGGAACGTGATGATGGCCGGCGGCGATCTCGAGCGTGGCCGCAGTTACTGCATCCTGCGCGGTGAAACCGTCTCCGGCGAGACCATCGACATCAGGCCCATGAACCTGACCAACGCGCTCTACAGCCGCACCTGGACCATGGTCAGCGCCACCATCGATAACCGCAGCTTCAAGCTCGCTTCAATTCACCCCGAAAACGAAGAACTGATTCGTCGTTTTGGTGGTGTTGAGAATCTTCCGCCGGGCGTACGCTTGCCAGACTTACTACAGGCCTGGGGCGATCTCTACAACAAACAACAGCCAGAGTCCTCACCACAGCGCCTGAAGGCGATACGACTCGACATGTATCGCTGGGAGAGTGGCCGTTATGCCGATTACGACAAATTCATAGAATCGTGGCGCAAGGAATTGTAAATCGCGTCGTTCCCTCGAGCGCTTTCGCTCTGGGTGTCGTGCGCAGCATAGTACACGGCACGTTCCTGGTTTCAGTTCTCTTCACATCTTTTTCCGCACTCGGTGCACTCCCCGCGACAATCCTGCGGCCTACTGGCGCAATGCAGTTTTTGCCTTGGGGCTTTTACGAGCAACTGCAAACACCTTCGGCGATGGTGCTTTTGAAGACGTTGATGGTCCTGTCGCTGTTGTGTAGTACCGCAGGACTTCTGACTGTAGTTTCGACAAAGACTTCCCTGTTGCTGGTGCTCTTTTACCAGGGACTTTTGCGCAGCTTCGGTCACTTCAATCACGATGAGATGCTCGCAGTTTACTGTCTCGCGGTGCTGGCGTTCACGCCGTGCGGTGATGCGTTTTCACTCGATAGCCGGATGCGGAAACCGAGCAAAGATCGGCCGGCGTTTGCGTACGCTTATCCGATTCTACTGATGCAGTTGTTGATGGCGTGGTCCTATTTCAGTTCCGCGCTCATCAAGCTGCGCGTCGCGGGACTCAAGTATCTCAGCCCGGACAATCTTCCGGCGCTCGCCATCTTTCACTCGCTCGATAACCTGCACGACACCCACTTTCGCCTGGCCTTCTGGTTGCCGCAGGTAAAGACCTGGCTGCCATTCGCAGTTGCGCTCGTACTCATCTGGGAGTTGGCGTTTCCGTTGGCTGTGTTCTGGCGACGAGTGCGCTGGTGGATTCTGGGCTTCGGAATTGGCTTTCACTTATCGACGCTATTTCTGATGAATATTTTCTTTCCCCACCATCTCGCGATGTATTTGATCTTCGTTGATTGGGACCACAGATTCCGCGAAAAAGTACGAATTTAATTAATGTTTAATTTCGTTGACTGCTTTCAAAAGGGCGTGATACTTTTTCTCGCCACAATGAACATCGTGGCCCACCTTTAAAGGAGAAAATGCATGTCTAAGTCATTTCGGGTTTCCGTTGTCTCCGCTGGATTACTAGTTATAATGCTTGGTCTAGCGCAGGTTGCGGCGGCACAATTAGTCATCTCTGAATTCCGCGTCCGTGGTCCAAATGGCGCGAACGACGAGTTCATCGAAATTGCAAACAACAGTGGCGCGGATCATACCGTCGCAGGTGGCGGGACCGGTTATGCCGTGGCGGCTTCGAACGGCGTAGCTCGTTGCGTTATCCCAAATGGTACGGTTATCCCTAACAGGGGACATTATCTTTGCGTAAACAGTGTTGGGTACAGTCTCGCTTCTTATCCGGCTGGTAATGGGACCACCGCAACGGGCGATGCTACCTACACAACTGACATTCCCGACAACGCTGGTATCGCGATCTTCAACACCAGTGTTGCAGCCAACTTCGTCCTGGCAAACCGTCTTGATGCCGTTGGCTCAACCTCTGAAGCGAACACGCTCTACAAGGAAGGCACCGGATACCCGGTGCTAGTTCCCTTCTCGATAAATTACTCTTTCTACCGCGATAATTGCGGCAAGGGCGGGTCGATCACAACCTTTGGCCCCTGCCCCACCGGAGGGAACCTCAAGGATACGAACAACAACGCCGCGGACTTCGTGTTTGTCGATACCAATGGTACATCCGCAGGCGCGGGACAGCGCCTCGGCACACCCGGACCTGAGAACCTCAGTTCACCTATCGAGCGAAATGCTTCTTTCACTGTGAATCTGCTTGATATCTGTGTTGGCGCAGCGTCGCCGCCGAATCGCGTGCGCGACTTCACTTCCGATCCTCCCAACAATTCCACCTTTGGTACTCTCGATATCCGCAGAACAGTGGTTAACAACACGGGCGGTAACGTAACGCGCTTGCGCTTCCGTATAGTCGATCTGACAACGTTCCCGGCGCCGAGCGGCATCGCCGACTTGCGACCGAGGACTTCGACCGCGGTCGTAGTCACTGTTGACCGTCCACCTTGTGGCAGCGGCACCAGCAATGTGACCGTTCAGGGAACGACACTCGAGCAACCTCCGTCACAACCAAACGGCGGTGGTTTCAATTCGTCGATGTCAGCTGGAGTGGTAACGCTGGCGACTCCGATTGCTAACGGCGCATCAGTTGACGTGAGGTTCCTGCTTGGCATTCAGCAAACAGGAAGCTTTAAGTTCTTCTTCAACGTCGAAGCACTGCCGTAATAAAGAACAGCGGGAACTTTAGCCGCAGATCTTCGCAGATGAACGCAAATCAGATCCGCGTTCATCCACGAAAATCTGCGGCTAAAGTTTTATGGGAAACTATAGGTGATGACGTATTCGGGAGGAGCGCTTTCCAGAATCGGTTGTCCGTCGTGTTCGAGCCACGCGTGACCAGCGACCTTCCCACCAGTTTCATTGCGCACGCCGAAGATGATGCGCGTCGGAATCCCGCTGTGTGAAAGATAACGATGAAGCACCGCCGCGCGCTTCCAGCAGATCGGCGTGAAGATCAGGAAGTCGACAGAGAGAAGTAGATCGATTGCGCGAGCGAGCTCTTTCTCGTTTGTCGATCCTTGTGCGAAGTGCTTCCCGTTGTTATTTCCAGCCACAATCTGTAGCGCGCGAGGTAACGAATAGAGTCGAGCGGTCACGCAAAGCACAGCCACCCACCAGGCCATCCGCAGCAAGAGCCATGCTTCGCCAGGCCTCGTTACGAGTTTGCGAGTGGTGCCCGACAGGATACGTGCAGTTTTTGTGATGCTCCGGACCATAAAGCGGAGTTGATTCTAGCTCAACGAGTTTGAGTTTTCACATCTAAAAGGCTAGTCTTAATCACCAAAGCCTTTATTAATCACAGAGTAAACCTTAGGAGGATCTGTGGCGGTTATTCGTCCCTTCCGTGCTTTGCGCCCGCGAGCTGACCGCGCGCAGCTGGTGGCCAGTGTGCCTTACGACGTCGTCAATACCGATGAGGCGCGCGCGCTCGCCGATGGAAACCCGCTCAGTTTTCTTCACGTGTCGCGTCCTGAAATCGACCTCCCGGCCGGTACTGACCTCTACAGCGACGCCGTGTATCGCAAAGCCGTCGAGAATTACGAAAAACTGATTGCCGATTGCCCGCTGGAAAAAGAGACAGAGCCGAGCCTCTACTTGTACCGCCTCATCATGGGCGAGCACGAACAGATCGGCATCGTCGCAACCTGTTCCATCGACGAATACGACAACAGCACGATTCGAAAACACGAACGAACGCGACGCGACAAGGAAGACGATCGCACACGCCACATGCTCATGTTGCGCGCGCAAACAGGTCCGGTCTTTTTAACTTACCGGGCCCGTACGGATATCGACGAGCAGGTCAACGCGGCGATCGGCGCGGACGCGCTGTACGATCTGACAGCTGCCGATGGTGTTCGGCATACCATTTGGCGTATCGACAACACTGACGCGCTGGTGAAGAGTTTTGAATCGGTACCGCTGCTGTACATTGCGGACGGCCATCATCGTGCTGCGAGTGCGAGTCGCGCGCGCGCCGAGTTAAAACAACAAAGCTTCGCTCATACCGGTCAGGAGGATTACAACTATTTTCTGACTGTTATTTTTCCCGATTCGCAGGTGCAGATACTTGCTTACAATCGCACCGTTCACGATCTGAATGGACTTTCGACAGAAGAGTTTCTCGACGCGGTCAGGACCCAATTCACGATCACGGAGAATGCGAATCCTGAGCCTCCGAAACGCGGTCATTGGAGCATGTATCTCGACGGCAAATGGTACGGCTTACAGATGTCTCCCGAGACTACGTTGCCCACCGGCACTGTCGCGATGCTCGACGTGAGTGTGCTCCAGGATCGTTTGCTCGATCCGATCCTTGGTATCAAGGACGTTAGCACTGATAAGCGAATCGATTTCATTGGTGGACTGCGCGGGACGAAAGAGCTCGAGCGTTTGGTCGACGAAGGCAAAGCAGCCGTTGCGTTTTCACTGTTTCCGACCACGGTTGCTGAGTTATTAATGGTTTCCGACGCGAATGAGATCATGCCGCCGAAGTCGACCTGGTTCGAACCCAAGCTGAGAGATGGTTTGCTGATACACACTATTTGAGCTTTTGTACTTGGGCCGGGGGTGGAAAGGGGGCGCGATCGGCAGGGGCGGGGGTTGTGGGGGGGTGTATAGAGTGTGAAACGGGCAAAAGCACCACAGGAGAAAACCCGCGCACCAAAAAGAATA
>JAICQI010000165.1 GCA_025937955.1 Pyrinomonadaceae bacterium | reverse complement strand
GGCGACATCAAGGAGTCGATGCACACGCTTTGGTACCACGACCACCGCATCGATTACACAGCGCAGAATGTCTACAAGGGCCTCGCCGGGATGTACAACCTGTTCCATCCGGAAGACTCTGCGTACGACACAGGTAACGAGAATACAGGCTTCCGTCTGCCGAGCTTTCCTGACTATGACATCAACATGGTCTTCAACGACGCTGTTTACGATAGGGAAACCGATCAGCTGGCCTTCGATCTCTTCAACCTCGACGGCATCCTCGGAGACAAGATGCTGGTCAATGGTAAGGTTCAACCAGTACTCCACGTCAGCCCACGCCGTTATCGTTTCCGCTGGCTGAACATGGGTCCGTCTCGCTTCTATCAATTATCTCTGCTGGACCCGAGTAACAATTCGAGCAAATCGATCTGGCAGATCAGCGTTGATGGGAACCTGCTGAAGAAGCCGGTGCTGGTACCGAATGGCTGCCGCATCTCGGTGGCAGAGCGGGTGGATGTGATCGTTGACTTCACCGGACTCCAGGGCAAGACCTTCTACATCGAGAACCGCCTCGAGCAGGAGGACGGGCGCGGTCCGACCGGCGACGTCTTCAGTCCCGGACAGGGAGACAAGATCCTGAAGATTCTGGTTGATGGTCCAGTCGTAGCTGATAACAGCATTAACCCCGCGAATATACCCGCAAATCAGCCCGTGTATTTCTACGACTTCCCAAGCACCAACGCGACTCCGGTAGTGACGCGCACTTTCCGATTCGAGAGAAATAACGGTCAGTGGGCTGTCAACGGTAAGTTCGCAGCCTGCGACGACATACGGTTCGCCGTCAAGCGCAACACCGTCGAGAAGTGGATTTTCCAAAACAACTCCGGCGGGTGGCAGCACCCGATTCACATGCACTTCGAGGAATTCCAGACGCTCAAGATCAACGGCGTAGCGCCCAAGAGCTCTGGGCTCATTACGGCGGGACGCAAGGATGTTCTCAGGCTGGAGCATAACATGCAGGGAGAGATGCTCTTTCGCTTCCGAGATTTCGTCGGGCGATACCCAATCCACTGCCATAACGTCGTTCACGAAGACCACGCAATGATGGTGCTCCTGGAGATCAACGACACGGGAGACAAGAAGACCAATCCGTAATCGGCGGCTCCGCGTGATTGAGAAAGGATTAGCTATGCAGAACATCAATAGAAGACATCTAATGGCCCTACTCGGTACGGCGTCATTTGCCGGCGCGGTTGTGGCGCAGGAGAAAACGCCGGCCGGTAATACCTCGGCGCGAGAGCGTATACGAAAACGTCATTTCCCGAATGTCCTCCTCACAACTCACACCGGTAAGCAGGTACGGTTCTACGATGACCTCATCAAGGACAAGATCGTCGTCATCAACTTCATGTACGTGAAGTGTGCTGGCGTCTGTCCCGGCATCACGGCGAATCTGGCGAGACTTCAAAACCTGCTCGGCGCTCGCCTCGGGCGAGACATCTTCATGTACTCCTTCACGCTTAAGCCCGAGGAAGACTCACCCGAAGTGCTCCGGAGATATGCCTCAGCCTACCGTGTGAAAAAGGGTTGGACGTTTTTTACCGGCACTCCCGGCGACATGGAATTGCTGCGGCGGAGCCTGGGATTCACTGACCCAGACCCGAGATTGGACGCCGACAAATCGAACCACATTGGAAACATTCGCTATGGGAACGAAGCGCTCCAACTGTGGGGTTCATGCCCTGGGCTGTCCAGGGCCAGTTGGATGGCCGAATCAATTAGCTGGGTGGATTGGCCGAAGAACGGCAAAGGAGAATCAAAATGAGCGCGAATGGTCCAGGAAAACATTTTCTGTTGCACACACTGTTTTTGGCGGCTGCGCTGCTGTTGTCACCGGTCGTGTCATCTGCTCAGACAGAGGGCACGAGTCTGACGACAATAAGGAAGCCTGCAAGCTATGACGCGTCATCAGCTATCGAGGTCGGTGCAGGCGCTGGCCCAACCGGTATTGCCTCTGATGGTGTCAACGTATGGGTGACGAACCAATTCAGCGATAGCGTCATAAAGGTGGCCGGAGATGGCACAGTGGTGGGCAAGTATGCCGTCGGCAAGAATCCGATCGGTGTAGCCACTGACGGCGTCAGCGTTTGGGTGGCGAACAATGGCGACGACACCGTCACGAAGCTATCGATAGATGGCGCAGTGCTCGGAACATTCGCCGCCGGCGATGGGCCGGAAGCGGTACTGATCGCCGGGAAGTACGTTTGGGTGGCGAATGAAAAGGACAGCTCAGTAACAAAACTGTCTAGTGACGGTGCGGTGCTCGGTACGTTCAAGGTGGGCCAGCGTCCGGTAGCGCTGGTCACCGACGGAACAAACATTTGGGTGGCTAACAATCAGAGCGATACCGTAACGAAGCTGTCCGCAACAGGCGAAGTGCTCGGCACCT
This sequence comes from Pyrinomonadaceae bacterium, assembly GCA_025937955.1. Taxonomy (GTDB): domain Bacteria; phylum Acidobacteriota; class Blastocatellia; order Pyrinomonadales; family Pyrinomonadaceae; genus PSRF01. Next base: position 7,186 of record JAICQI010000165.1, on the reverse strand, counting down.
ATGGCGTGGGTGATGGCCCATTCGGGCTGGCTTTTGACGGGGCCAACATTTGGGTTACGAACTTCTTTAGCGGGTCCGTGATGAAGCTGGATCTGAACGACGGCGCTGTCGTCGCTAAGGCCGTTGTTGGCGACGGCGCAGCAGGCATTGCCATTAACGAGAGCGATGTTCTGGTTGTCAACAACGGCAGCAATAGCGTTTCTGTGCTGGGTAAGGAAGGCACAGTTGTCAGCACTTTGAAGGTCGGAATTAGTCCCTATGGTGTCGCCGTTACGCCGAGCGGCATATGGGTTACGAACGCGGGCAGCGATTCGATTTCAAGACGTTAGTCAGGCGGGCTCACTCTGGAGTGCGGTGAGCTACCAAGGTCGCCGCATTTCCAGGGAGAAGACATCAATGGGAGAAGTTGGCATGGTGAAAAAAGTATGCGGAGCGATAGCGTTCGGAGTCACGGTCATGCTTGTACTCACATTCGGTGAGTTGCCGAGCGCATCTGCGATTCATGAACAAGATCAACGTACCGATCGGCGCGCGGCTCAGCACCGGGTGAAGAAGCGTAAAAAAGAGAACCGCCGGCGACGTTCGGTCCATTACGTTTGCCCAATGCACCCGGACATTCGGTCGAAATCGCACGGCACCTGTCCGAAGTGTTTGATGAATTTGGTAGCGGAAAAACGTGGCGCAAAGGCGGTGCGGCATTGAGGGGGCCAGGCCGCGCCGCTGGCGTCTTTCCACCATCATCTTGAGCTTTTAATAAGGAGTTCGTTATGTCAGAGAGAAAAAATCACAGTATTGATCCTGCGGCAGACGCACCGCAAAAACGGAGCGACGTCCAATCGCGACACCGCAACACGACGCTAATGAAGATCCTGGTATTAGCGATAAGTCTCACCATCGCACTCGGGTATCTTGCTGATCGAAGTCGTGCGCAACGCTCAGATAAAAAAAGCCAGGGATTCGACCAGCAGATAAGCGAAAACGCTCAAGAGATGATGGAGCAAGGAAAGCAAATCTTTCGCTACGACACCTTCGGCGATGAAATTTATTGGTCAGATAAGCTCAAGCTTCATCACGCCATTCAGGGGAGCAAGTTCGGTGGTGTGGGTCCGGGAGTTAGCCCGAAAACCGCCCTGGCTGTCGGCTTGAAGGTGGACATGGACGCCCTGCCTCAGACATTGATCAATCAGATCAAGCAAGGAAAGGTGGACCTTGACGATCCGGCCACGACGCTGGCGCTTATCAAGCTCGACTCCGTGCTGGGAGTGAAGGGAACTTTCAATCCCAACGGCAGCCTTAAATCTGTGGGTCTCACGTGCGCAGTTTGTCACTCGACTGTTGACGACGCGTTTGCGCCAGGCATTGGTCGTCGTCTCGACGGATGGTCCAACCAGGATCTGAACGTCGGCGCTATAGTTTCACTTGCTCCCGATCTGAGCGCAATTACCAGCTTGCTGGGAGTCGACGAAGCCACCGTCAAAACCGTTCTTGCCAGTTGGGGACCGGGAAAGTTTGACGCGGAGTTGAATCTTGATGGCAAGGCGTTTCGTCCTGACGGCAAAACTGCCGCAGTCCTCATACCGCCGGCATTTGGACAGGCTGGCGTGAACCTGCACACCTGGGGTGGCGGTTGGGGCGGAGTCACTTATTGGAACGCATATGTCGCGAACCTGGAGTTGCAAGGGCAGGGGACTTTCTACGATGCACGTCTAAACGACCCGCTCAAGTATCCGGTCGCTGCACGTGCGGGTTTCGGAAACAAACGTAGCGATGTCGACATGGTGACTGCAAAACTGGGTGCGCTTCAGTTTTATCAATTGGCGATCCCGGCACCAAAGCCGCCCGAAGGCAGTTTTGATCGAGCAGCGGCTAATCGTGGAGAAACAATCTTCAACGGCAAGGCAACTTGTGCGCAGTGTCACGTACCACCGCTGTTTACTGAACCGGGGTGGAATACGCATAAGGCTGAAGAGATTGGCATTGACGACTTTCACGCGAATCGTGCGCCCGACAATTCATATCGCACGGCGCCTTTGCGCGGACTGTTCTCACATATGAAACGTGGCTTTTACCACGACGGCCGTTTTGCAACTCTGCTGGATGTGGTCAACCACTACGACAGCTTTAAGAAGTTGGGTTTGACAGAACAGGAGAAGAAGGACTTAGTTGAATACTTGAAGTCGTTATAGCTTCTCCACAGTTCCAAGGAAAGCCACGTGATTCTTAAGATTGAAATGCTGGGGTGGGTGGGGACGACGCCGTCGTAGTAGCGTACGTCCCCAAACACGCCAGCTGTATGTTTAGAAATGTGGTTGACGCATCATCATTCAACGTGGCTAATCTGGATGCTCGCCGGCGTTCTGCTTTTTGATCTACTGCACAATTCGAAGTGACGTTGCTCACACTGGTCCACGTCATAAGCACGGAATTATAGTTCTTGTCGTGTGCGTCGACGGTAAATTATCAAAATCGGCCAAAGTGAAAGACGCTGTTCACGCTCTTCAGTCAATTGCCTGTCGAGCCGAGCGATATCCTGGTCAACTGCTTCAGGACTCTCCTTCTCGATGACGTGGTAAGTGTCGTCATCGGCCATTATTGTCTCTTGCACCAGTCTTCAAATTTTCCATAAGAACCTGCGAGTAAAGGGTGGCTGACAGGAGTCAACGCCTATTGCTTAGGTTGATTCGGATTGAGTTAGAGGTAATATCAATTAGCATTACAGTAACAGAAATTCCCGGATGTTTTTGTCCTCTGATATGAAGAGCTCTTCATCGGAGCCGTTGAAGATTATCCGGCCCTCGCGCAGCATTATGATTTTTGTATTTATCAGGCATAGCCGATCTTTCTCCCCTATTAACATCACCTCACCGTTCGGCGCATAACCCGCATATGTTGAAGCAATAAAACGGACGTATTCTATTCCATGAGTGACCAGAATTGCTGACACGTCGCGCAGATCGCGAAGTCTGATGCCGAGTTCACACACGGACCATGCAGTTGGCGGATCGAGTCCGCCAGTTGGTTCATCCATCAGTAGAGTTCGAGGTTTGCCTGCGAGAGCACGCGCGATGCCGACGCGGACGCGCATACCCCCGGAAAGTTGTGCAGGCATCATATCGATCGCATCCTCGAGGTCAACGAACCGGAGCAAACGACGTACTTCCTGCTCAACGATCTCTTCGGGAATACCGCGTTCATGGCATCTGAAAGCCACGTTGTCGTAAACGGAGAGAGAATCAAAGAGTGCTCCCTCCTGAAATCCCACTCCGATTCGCTGTCGTACGCGATTAAGTGCCTCCTCGTCATAATCCGTGATGTCTTCGCCGTCAATCAGGATCCGTCCCTCGTCCGGTTTCATAAGGCCGAGCGCCAATTTTAGTATGGTTGATTTGCCGCCGCCGGAAGGGCTTAAGACGATTAACAACTCGCCTCGCATTACTCTGAAGCTTATGTCGTTGAGTACAATTTGGTCGGCATAAGCAAACTTGACATTTCTAAATTCGACCGCAGGTATGACACGGGTGTCGTCATCGATCGTAGAAAAAATTCGAGCGTTGTTTTTACCGTAATCACTTTTATCGGGAGTCAAATGATCTTCCGTGTTTTTTGATCCCATGTCGAAATAATCCTTCCGAACCTGAGGAGCCACAAGCAACAAAGTAAACTACACTTGTCAAATTAAAGCGTTTGAAATATGAACATTCCATGGATTTCGACTTAAAGCTGGAACCAAACGGATCATTTGCGATTCTGACCAATTACAAAGACGTTACGCTTCCGTCCGTAATTGAGCGCCAACGTGCCATGAAGATGTTTGCAGAAGAGTATGGGGTATACCACTTCCTGCTTGATACGCGTGGAAAGAGTTTTTCCGGAACGTATGTGGACTTGTTTCGGTTCGCCCGAAAAATTCTACATAAGGAAGGCTTCGACTCTACCTGGAAGGTTGCGCTGGTAACCTCACCAAAGGATAGTTCGCACGACATGCTCGAGATCTTCACCCACAACGCAGGATATCAGGTAAAAATCTTTACGGATTATGATGAAGCGCAAGTGTGGCTAACGTGGAAGTCCGATTCCTGAACATTGTCGCTCATAGTTGCCGAGGCGGACTGTTGTAATCGACTGTCCGCCCCTCTCTGGTGGTTGTAACCATAACGTATCTCTCGCTCGTCTCGGCGAACTCGCCCCCCAAACGCCTAGCTTGTCTGCACGAAGGCTCGACAACCCTGAACAGGTTGCTGGGGCCATGCGCGGGCTTTCGCGCCTGGCCGCCAAAAATCAGGATTAGAAAACAAAAGCCAAGAATAGGAAATACATTGACAGGGGGCTTCGGTTAAACTGTTGCATCCCTTTTCAGGCGACAAAACAGGCGCGAGCGTACATCATTAGCCACCACAGCTTCGGCGTTGCTGGTGAGGAACCGCAAGGAGGAGTCCTATGGAAGGCACACCCAGTGAGAGCAGGAGAAACCCCACCTTCACCTTCGACCCGACGAATATGGTCGTCGGGGTCATTGATAATGCCGACGCAACCAAAGACGCGCTACGGGACTTAATTGCAGCCGGTCTCTCGGAGAACAAGATAGCTCTCCTGACGGACGAAGAATCGGCGCGGCGGATCAGTGCGAACGAGGAATGGAGTGAAGTATCAGTTCATATCTTTCGCTCAACGCAAAAATTGCCAGCTTTCTATGACGCGCCCGTAATCGTGAGGCGGCTCGAGCAAGAGTTGCACGCCGGTCATCACTTGATTGGAGTGATCGCGAAGGACGGGGAAACGCGCGAGCGAGCATGCGGGATATTGAAATCACATGGCGGACATTTCATTAACTTCTATGGGCGATGGGCGGCGGAGGCGTTGGAGCCGTAATCCCTGTACCTGACAAGTGCTTCCAGGGCTAGTCGGGATGAATGATACCGATAATGTAATGGTGGATCTCAGAAAAAGTAGGCATTGAACTTGGAGTCATGGCGGATATGAGACTCGACAAGCTTGATCCTCCGGTTGACTTGGACCACGACCACGTTCTTGGACCACCAGAAGCCGAGATGACGCTTGTCGAGTACGGCAGCTACGCATGCCCTCATTGTCACGCTGTTCACGAGGTCATCGCTGGACTGCGGAGCCGGTTTGGGGAGCGGATGCGCTACGTGTTTCGCCACCTCCCGCTGGCTGGAAGCGAGGAAGCGTTACGCGCGTCTGAGTTAGCGGAGTACGCGGCTGAAACCACCGGACGCTTCTGGGAAGCTCACGAGGCATTGATGCAGCGCGGGCCCGCGTTCTCCGAAGGCGACTTCGAACGGATTGCACGCGAGTTGAAACTGCCCGAGCACGAGGCCGGGTTAGCCGCGGCGCAGGAGCGCGTGCGCGAGCATGTCGAGCATGCACGACAGAGCGGTGCGAGAGTAACGCCGACATTCTTCATCAACGGCCGCCGCTACGCGGGCGCGTGGGACGAAAGCTCGTTGGCCGATGCGATGCTCGGCGCACTGGGGCATCGGATCCAGTCTGCTGCGTTCGGGTTCGTTCGCTGGGGACCATCGTCGGGTCTACTCCTGGGGCTCGCGACGGTGCTGGCGCTGGTGCTCAGCAACTCGCCTGTCGGGCCGGAGTTCCAGTCGTGGTGGGAGACCAGACTAGGATTTCAATGGGGCGCCTCCACATTCGATCTGACATTGCTTGACTGGGTCAACCACGGTCTCTTGACGATCTTCTTTTTTGTGGTCGGGCTTGAGATCAAGCGTGAGTTCACAGTGGGCCACCTCGCGAGCTTTCGATCGGGCGCGCTGCCGGTGATCGCCGCATTTGGTGGCATAGTCTTGCCAGCGTTGATCTACGCCTTGATTGCGCCGCCCCACCTGAGGCACGGGTGGGGGATTCCAATCGGTACCGATACTGCCTTCGCAGTCGCGCTGATCGTGTTGCTTGGCGATCGTGTCCCAATCGAGCTGCGCGTGTTCCTTACCGCGGCTGTCATCATCGACGATATCGTGGCAATTATCGTTATCGCGCTGTTCTACAGCGGCGAGATCGCCACGATTTATCTGATCCTGGGCGTCGCGGTGGTGGTGCTGTTGATGGTGCTCAACCGAATCGGCGTATACAGTGCGCTTCCATATGCGGTCTGCGGCATCGTTCTGTGGTTCTTCCTGCACGAGGCTGGATTGCATGCCACGCTAGCGGGCGTGATCCTGGCCGTGCTCATCCCAACGCGTCCGCCCGCCAACCTGAGAGCGCTACTCGCGCAGGCAGCGACTGTGATCCACGAGGAAGACCTCCATAGAGACGAAGCCATGCGGACTGGACCATCCGAGCCGGCGCTGCGGGCGCTGGATACGATCCACGCCCGGATCGAGTCACCTGCCGACAAGCTCTTGCGGTCTGTGGAGCCGTGGTCGAGCTACATGGTGCTGCCGATCTTTGCGTTGGCGAACGCTGGCGTGGCGTGGTCGGCTGACGTATTCCAGGAAAACGCACAATTGATGGGTGCGATCACGTTGGGATTGGTGGTGGGGAAGTCGACCGGCATCGTGTCAGCCTCGTGGCTCGCAGTACGCAGCGGCCTCGCGGTAAAACCCCAAGCCTACTCTTGGCGTCAGTTAATTGGCGCCGGCGCGTTGGGGGGAATTGGGTTCACGATGTCTTTATTTATCGCCGGGCTCGCATTCCCCAGCGCGGCCGATTATGCCGCCGCCAAAATCGCAATCTTCATCGCCTCAGTGATCGCGGCGGTGTTGGGAACGATCATTCTGTATCCGCGACGCGACGAAGAAAGCGAACCGGACGTGGCTGAGGAAACGGATGCTGTGTGCAACGCCATTTAATCAACGAGAAAGACTATCGACCATAACAGATCGTCTGCTAGTTCATCGACGGACAAAGGGAGGAAAGGTTCATGCGAGCAGTAAGATTCACAGGTGTCGGCAAGCCTGCGCAAATGGAGAGTGTCGTTAAGCCATCGCCCGGACCCGGACAGGTTTTGATCAAGATCGGCGGTGCGGGTGTGTGCCATTCCGACCTGCATGTGATGGAGGAAGATTTGGGTTTCAAGCCTCCATTCACGCTCGGACACGAGAACGCGGGATGGGTATCTGAAGTGGGAGAAGGCGTGACGGGTTTTAAGGAGGGTGATGCGGTGGCCGTTTATGGACCATGGGGCTGCGGTCGCTGCCACTCTTGCCAACTT
>JAICQI010000635.1 GCA_025937955.1 Pyrinomonadaceae bacterium | reverse complement strand
GTTTGTAGGAGTGGCCCTCCGTGGCCACCCCAGCGTAGGGAATCGGAGACTGGCCACGGAGGGCCACCCCTACAGTTAATCCTTTGGCCAATCAGCCGCGGCTGCTTTTTGTCGCACTGCATACTGCCCGGTTGGAACCTGCTGCTTGGCGTTACGTGCACTTTCTGTCTTCGCGGCTTCTTTGTAGAAAGCGTGCCAGTACCTGGCAGCTTGCCAGATCGCCTCCGGACAACTGGTCGCGGAAGAGAGTCCGGGCGTCAGTTCAATGCCCGCGATGCCGTAAACGGTTTCGACGAAGGCGGCACTCGGAAGTCCGAGCCCATCAGTCAGAGGATTACTGGCCTTACCGCAGACCCAGACGTAACTGAGCCACGGCAGCATCAACGTTGGTAGATCGATGATGTTGCGCTGCGCGGGACGCCTCGCTTCGCGATCGCCGGCGATGAGTTTGGCGTTGATGAGTATTTTCTCGGTGTCGCGAGTAAAGCGAATCACCGCGATATTTGGGAAACGCTCGGGATCATCGTAGTTGCTCATATTGCAGGTCTGCACGCCGTTGGCAGTTGCAATATCCGAGGCATCACCAGAGAGGTCGAGCGGCACTGAAAGAAAGTTAGTGTCGTCAAGCAGAATGCCGGTGAGCGACCATCTACTCGGCGACATGTCATGGCGCGCGTGCGACTGTGCTACACGAATACGGAAATGTGAGACCGCCGCTCCGCCCAACAGCAACACGCCATCGGTGGCTTTCACTCGCTTCAGCCAGGCGCTGTTGGTCTCGTTTGGCTCAGCTTTGACTTCGACCAGTTTCTCGTTTGCTTTTGTGGCGGTTGATTGGCGAATTGAGATCACTGTGTTTACTCCTCAGATAAGTTCGATCGGCACACGCAGGATGTTTTGTGACTGGATCGGCATGCCACCTTTTGCAATGGGCCAGAACCGCGGAAACATCGAAACGCGTTGCGGGCTCGGGGCTGTGAACTCAAGCGTCAGAAAATGATCGCGGCTCTGAGAGAAGTCAAACTCGGATGACACCTGGCCAAACACGTTCGGCGCCGGCGCGTACTTTGCTTTTGCGCCCGGCACCAGTTGCATCGGCGACGAGATCACTTCGTAGAGTTTGGTTCCGAGCTCGGGACGCAGACCCGTGACGGCGATGCGTCCGAAGTGGACGTCGCCAGTGAGGATTACGATCGAGTGTTGCGAATCACGCAGGCATGTTTTCAGCTCTTCATACTGTCTGGTGAAATCGGCTAGTCCGTAGTCTTTGATGTTGCCAGTCTCGGCGAAAAGCGGTTGGCCCAGCACCAGGATGCCTGGTCCATTCAAGCCTCGAGTCCATTTGCCGATCTCCTGAAGGTTCGCGGACGACATAAAATCGCCGCCGCCCGAACCGCGGTTGAAGCGCGTCTCGCATATGCAAAATGAGAGTGGATCGATATTGAACCTGACCGGCGCGCTGGGAACGGTTTGAAAGATCTTGTAGAGCGTAGAGGCGATCGCCCACCACTCGTCGCGGCCTTTCTTTTTGAGTGTAAAAAACGGCACGTTCAAGCCCACGTCGGGTGCGTTGTTCCAGAACTCATGATCGTCTGAGCTAAAGAAGTTCGCGCCGTTCTTGAGCAGTTGTCCGAAGCCGCCGCCTTCGGCAGTCTGTTGACTCCAGGTGCCGAGGTAAGTTTGGAAACAGCGGTGCTCGAGCCAGTTTCGACTGCGCAACGGATTGAGAAAGTCCTGCGGCGGATTGTCGAGATAAACCTGATCGCCGCAGAGAAACTTGATGTGCGGCCGCGCGGCGGAGGGCAGGTTCATGTACGTTCGACCGACGTTGCCGTTAGGATCTTCGCGAGCAAAGAAACAAGATCCCAGCATGACGATGAAAGGCGGATCCGCTGGACCAGGCAACCGCCATGGAATCGTGTCGAAGCTTGCATCCGCTTGCCAGGCGCCGCCGACGCGCAAGGTGAGAAAGTAGCGCGTTTGCTGTGTCAGGTTGTGTAGCGGGACTCGCTGGTAATGAATGGTGAAGTTTCCATCGGCGGTTCTGAAGGTGGACCAACCGGAGTTCAAAGTCACCTGGTTTGATCCATACTCCAGCACAGTCGCGGCCGGATTAAGGTTCTCATTAATGGCCGCGACCCAGATCAACGCGTCATTTGCGAAAACCTCGTTGGGTATGACGAGATACGACATCTTGATTTGTAAGCCGCAGATTCACGCAGATGAACGCCGATAATGAATCAGCGTTGAATCTGCGGCTAAAACGGGAGTCACCAGCGCGGGTAGCTCTTACCGTTGATCTTGTACGAAAGGATGTAATTGACCGCGAGCTTTGGCGTCTGGGTGTTCAAGGGAAACCACGCCGGCAGCCACGACCACTTCTTCCCCTGGTCCCTCTCATACTGCGCGTAGCTCTCGTTGTCCATCCATTTGTTTCGCCAGTAAGTTTTTTGCGGACCAGCACGAAACGCTACCGTGTTGTTGACGGGATTGATGAACTCCCACTCGACTTCGTTCTGCTCAGCAACCGGCCACCAGAAGTCGCCGTTGGCGAGTTTGCTTTTCTGCTGCAGGAACACCCACAACGCTTGCGGACACCAGTCGGGTCTTTCGGCCGGGAAACCCTTGCCGGTCACTCGCTCATAGATTCCGACCTCCGCGCCGACGCCGCCGGGAAAGTTTGGTGAGCTCAGGAACTGCTGGCACCAGCCTTTCCACAGTTGAATTACCACGGGCTTGCCGTTGATCGTGTCTTCCACGATGTCGGTTGCATAGTCAGGCCAGTGCAGGGCTTTAAAGCATGGCAACGCGGCGGCGGCTTGTTTCAAATCGTCTGACGTCTCGACGTATTTATATCCCGTTGGCTCCTGGTACGCGACAGTCAGGTGCATCATGAGGATTCTCCTTTGAGGACCGGTCTGTAACTACATCCTCTGTGTACTATGAGATTTTTTGCGGTTTTATTTCTTGAACAGCTTATCGAACGCTGCTCGGGCGTCTGTTGGCGCGCCGGACGAGGTTTGGCGCTCGACGACAGTTCGTGGAACGAACAGCTCGCACGTGTTGCGGGCTTGCTTGTTAACTATGCGCGCGGTGACTGGCTTGCTGCACTGGAAGCGGGCGCCCGGATCGAAATAAGTGCATTGACGACAGGTGTGCAAGTCGGCTTTGCAGTTGGGACAGGAGCTTACGAGAGTGATGTTTGTTGGCGCCTTTGCTCCGCAGTTGGCGCATTTGACCGTTTCGCCAAACGCCATCATTTTGGGCGAGCGCGGGCCTTCGCGATCGATGGGCTTGGATTGAGGCGGCTTCGACTGCGGCGATCCCGATCGCTGCGGCTCGCGATCGTTATCCATGTAGCCGCGTTGACGATATTTGCGGTCACTCATCTTGTGAACTCCGGGATTAAAAGGTGACACGCATCATACGTGAATTTCGGTGAGTGCAACAGGTTTAGCGCGACGCTTGCGACCACTCGATCGTCGGCTCAATCCACTCTTTCAACGGACGGTACAGGAACCCGTGTTTCAATCCGGTATTTATTTCGATTGCTTTATATTCGGGTATGCCTTTCGGACAATACGGTCACAAACGACACTACGAGCAGCTTTCGCATTGGATTTATCTCGGGTTGGCCGCCTCTTGGATGCGACGGCGCCGGGCGCCGCCGCAACACCGGGGAGACGCCTGAATTCGTCGACAGTTGATATTAACGTAAAGCGTCGAATCTGTGGGAGGGGATTCTTATAACCTTCGCGATACTAAAATACACAGTATATCCAAAGAACCTGAACGCGATTGTCATTAGATTTTCTCCGGGGATGAGTAGAAACCGACCTCACCCGCAGCATAATGAACTCCAAAGGACCAAACAACGGAGAGCCCTGCCTTTTTAACCGGCAGGATTCTGCTATACAAGGCAGATTTGACACAACGAGACAATTGTAGGGGCGGCACTCCGTGGCCGCCCGTTATTC
>JAICQI010000087.1 GCA_025937955.1 Pyrinomonadaceae bacterium | reverse complement strand
GTGGCCGCCCGTCTCACGTCAAATTGCGCGGGCGGCCACGGAGTGCCGCCCCTGCAAAATGGGTACCCGATGCCGTTTAAAGCTTGCGCACGCCCATCAAACGAATCGCATCGATCCCATAGCTCTCGAGCTCGATCGAATTGCCTTCCAGCACTTTGATCTTCGCTGCATAGAGGAGCGCGCCTGTTCCTTCTTCCCTGCCTTTGCTGTTCTTCTTCAGATCCAGTTGTAGAACTCCGAATGGATAGTCTCTCGACCGGTTGCTGACATACACCTCAAGGAAGCCGACCGGACGATCGCCGATTGCGTAAATGCGTCTTCCCTCCGGCGTTTTATGTGATCGAATCAGTTTCAGATCGTAGAAACCCACTCGACCTGTGAGAGTTATCTTGCCTATCGACTTCTTGTCCTCCAACGCCTTGAGCAGGGCTTCAGATCCGCCTTCAAGCAGCGCGCCGGCGAGTGTTTTTGCCTCAGCGTCAGTGGTGTAGCTTTTAACGTACAGGTCGACATTCACACGCGCGCCGGCGCCAACCATCGCCGGACCAGCCCCGTGCGGCATATACGCAAGCGCTCCAAACTTCTCGCTTTTCGGCTTTGGCGCCTGCTCCTGCGCCGTTGCCCCAAGTGATAAACACAACGCCAGTACTACCAACAAACAAGAAACTATCAAGAGTCTTGCTTTCATGATGTTGCTCCTTAACGCCGGAGGCGTTCGCTAACTTTTCACCGGCGGCGGGTACTTCTTCAAGAGTTTCGCCATCGCCTTATTTATATTCTTCTCGACCTTCGCCGGATCTTTACCCGAGCCCAACGTCTTGCTGGCTGAGCCACGCCAGACCTGCTTCTTCGTTCCGACGTCGTATATGTCGAGGTTCAGCGTTCCGATATTTATCGTTTTGCTTGTGGTTGTCGTCGTCGACATTCCTCCCCAGCCACCCCAACCACCCCAGCCCCAGTAGTCGCCGCCGGTGCTGTAGGAGTTCCACTGTTTCTCCTGATTGACGGCAACCTGGTACACAACATAAAGGTCCGGATTATCTTCAGTCTTTGACAATCCCTTCGACGCCAGTTGTGTATCGATGGCGCGCTTGATCTGATCGTCAAGAATCGAGTTTGGATACTCAGTGTTCGGCGCCTGGACCCATTTGTAAGTCTTGAATTTCGAGAAATCCGTGCCTTGCATGTAGTTGTACTTTATGTCCTGCGCTGACGCAGCCACACACCATACGAATAACAAGCCGACAATCGCTGCAACTCTACTGGTCCTCATTACTACACACCATCCTTCCATTTCTGATGTTTGCTGAATTTTAGAAGCTCCGGAAACAGCGGATAACTGTCACTTTTGACAGGAGAGATTCACGACCGAAGCATGCAAAAAATAAGCAACTTCGGGAGGTCGTTTGAATGATCTGGAATGGTATCTATAAACATCTGGTCCCTCCGGGACCAAGACTTGGATTGATAATTTTCCTTAATCTCCTGCTTGTATTAACCGCCACGGCGAAGAGTGTTGACGATGTTGTCGTGCTGAAAAACGGCGATCGGATGACAGGGGAAATAAAGGGTCTGCAAAGCGGTGAGCTCAGAATCAAATCCGACTACATGGCTGAAGCCGTCCGCCTCGATTGGTCGCAGGTCGAGAGACTCGAAAGCAAGTCAACGTTCATGATCTGGTTGGTGGACGGCAAGCTGGTGACTGACGTTATGCGTTTGCTGCCCACAAACTCGAACGAGGTTCCTAACTTCGTCATCGGTTCTTCGATCAGAGTTCCACAGCTCGACGTGATTCGCATAACACCCGCCGACCGGCAATTCTGGAAACGACTGGAAGGCTCAATTGACCTGGGTTTCAGCTTTACCAGCGGCAATGATCAGTACCAGACTCAGCTCACCGCAACCACGACATATCGAACCGGAGATCATTCATTCACCGCATCAGTCGACTCGGCCTTCAGCGGACAAACCGAAGGCACCAGCCTTACCCGCCATCAATTCACCTTCGACTACCGAAAACAGTTGAGTAAACGTTGGTACGTTGGCGGACTTGTCGACCTCCTCCGCAGCGACCAGCAAAGTTTGAATCTCCGTGCCACAGCCGGAGGTTTGGTCGGTCGCAATCTGATCCAAACAGAACATACGAGACTTTCTGCGTTTGGCGGCGTCGCCGTTGCGCGCGAAAATTATTCGGCATCTATCGGCACGCCCAGGAGCACCAATGCAGATGCGATCGCCGGCGCTGATTTCGCCACTTTTCGCTTCAACCGTGCAGACATTAGATCGCGTTTCAGTCTGTTTCCGAGTTTGACAACACCAGGACGCATGCGATTACAGGGAACCTCAGATCTGCGAATAAAGATCGTGAAGGACCTCTGGTGGGGTTTTCACATCTACGAAAACTTCGACAGCAAGCCACCCGTCAGGGCCGATAAGAATGATCTTGGCGTGAGCACGTCGGTGGGATGGAAATTCTGAGACGTCACACACCCTGTAACTTTTGCCAGTAGGTAGCTTCTGTGCCGCACCATAAGATTGCAAACTGCACCACAGACTTTTCAGTCGTTACGACGTCGCGATTTGCTGGTCCAGCAGTGGCATCTCAAGGGGCTCAAAATAAAATGAACCTGCAGAATAGATACAGTTCACCCACAAACGAAAGCTGGACGTGCCTGGACGTCGATCTTGGCGCGATTTCGCATCAGGGCCATGTCAGGGCGAATAACGAAGACAGTTATCTCGTAATGAGATTCGGGCGCTCACTCGAGAATCTCTTGACGAATATAGATCCGGAGTTGCTCGACAAGAGTTACTTCATGAGCGGGTATGGCATGTTGGTAGCCGACGGCATGGGAGGAATGGCAGGAGGTGAGGTGGCGAGTCGCCTCGCGCTCACCAAACTGATCGACCTGATTGTGGATACTTCGGACTGGACTTTGGCGCTCAAGCGCCAGCGCGACGTCACGACTGTTCTGGAACGGATGACGGAACGGTTTCTCGAGATAGACGATGTCTTGAGAAAAGAAGCCCACAGCGATCAGACACTGCGAGGCATGGGCACGACTCTAACTGTTGCCGGCGCGATTGGAAACGACTTGATCATAGGACACGTTGGTGATTCTCGCGCTTATCTTTTGCGAGGAGACAGCTTCAAACAATTAACGACTGACCACACCCTCGCCCAGGCGCTGATCGATGCCGGCGTGGCGAGTCGCGACGATCCTGCCTCGCGATCGATGCGACACGTACTGACCGCCGCAGTTGGATCGCTTGGAGACCAGGTCGATCCTCAAGTGCAACGGTTAAAGTTGAGTGCCGGCGATCAATTGCTACTCTGCACGGACGGACTGACCGAGACAGTTGAGGATGAATTCATCGCGCAGATCGTGCGCGAATCAAACTCCGCTCAGAGTGCCTGTCAGGCCCTTGTGGACATGGCGCTCGCATCCGGCGGCCCCGACAACATTACCGTAGTTCTAGCCCACTTCGTCTCCCTCGACGTCCGCGAATAAGACGCCACGGGCTTGCCCCGTGGCATCTCAAAACACTGTAAGAATTGACAGTGTTACTCGCCAAAAACCGCCACTAACATGCGTACTGACAAGTCAGACCAAGGGCTGGCCACTTCTGTCTTATGAGACGACACTGCGTGGCTCGAAGAAAGAAGGTTGACTGAGTCTTGAGTAACGAAAGGAGCAAAACAATGCAAATTCGCGGGAACAGTTTAACGAGGCTAATTGTAGTCGCCTTCATTCTTGTTATGACGAGTGCAGGAACTGCCTTCGCCAAAGAATTGACGACCACGCCTCAGGATCAACAGACAAGGACCGTACCAGACGGTGAGAAGGTAACGAAATTCAAGGGAATCGTCGTCAAACGAGACCCCGATTCGTTCACAATGTCAGACACGATGGGTGGACCACTTACATCCGTCCTCCTCACGGCCGATACTGAAGTTAAGAGTCACAAAAAAGGAGTATTTCGCGGCTCTAAAGAGTACGGCGCAAGCTACATCCTGCGTGGCCTGCGACTCGAGGTCGACGGCGTGGGAAACTCCGCAGGACAATTAGTAGCCGACAAGATTCGCTTCGACGAACAGGATCTCAGATCAGCGCAAGCTCTCAAGGCAACGGTCGATCCGATCGAAGCGGAGATGACCGAAAAATTCAAGCAGCAGCAGGCGGAACAGGAACGACTGGCCGGCCAGATCGAGGAGAACCGGGCCCTTACCGCGCAAGCACAAGCGTCAGCGGATAAAGCACAGCAGACAGCAGACCACGCAAACAACCGCATTAACGGGCTGGACGATTTCGATCCTATAAAGACAGTCGTTGTTCATTTCACCTCCGGCAGTGCTTCCCTGGGACCGAAAGCAAAAGCAACGATTGACGAAGCCGCCGCCTGGGTAAAGACTCAGAACACTAAAGGATGGGTCATGGCCGTCATCGGCTATGCGGATACAACCGGCAACTCACAACGTAACATCGACCTTAGTGAACGACGCGCTAACGCCGTCATTTACTACATCGTGAGCAAATACAAGATGCCGCTGAACCGCCTGGTCCAACCGTTTGGTTACGGACAGTTGGAACCGGTAGCGGAAAACAAGACCAAGGCTGGTCGCGCCAAGAACCGCCGCGTCGAGATCAGATTGATGGTCAATAAAGGCATTGCTGGAACAGTGACCAGCAACCAATAAACTGGAGGTAGCAGGTGTGGTGTACAGGAGGACACCTGACACCTCTATTTAGGCCGGGTTAAGGGCGCCCGGCCTATTTTTTATCCAGAGATCCTTACTGGTTAACCCTCGTACTGCCTGGTTTTCAGGGTTAAGGCAGCGGTTGAAATTTTAGCGGTGGCAAAGAGATCTTTACTTTGCTGACATCCTCGCCTCTTAAGAACTGGACCATCGTTTGCTGAACCTGCGGATCGACTAACATGCTTTCGTGGCCCGCATTGTCGATGACGATGTGTGTGCTGTTCTGAAAAGTCTTTCGCACTTCATCTGCCTGGAACGGCTGTGTGTTGTTATCAAGCACGCCACTCACAAAGAGAGTCGCGACATCAGTTTTAATCGGCGAGCGATAGGCGTCACCGAGATCCGGATTTCCAAACACATCTCCCATATCGGATATCGGGAAGTTGACAATGTCGCCGAGCAAAGCAGTTCTGGCTTCCTTTTGAATCTGCTGTTTTCGCGCTTTGCTGACGCCGGATGATATGTCTGTCACGAGCGTCATAACAGAAACTCCGCCGCCAAATTGGTTATAGCGTCTTTCCACGAAACGTTTGAGAATCGAATAATCTCCTTTGTCCATCGTGTAAAACCAAAGCGGGAAAATCGGCAGATCGTTCGTATCGCCAAGATCGCGCATGATCAAAAACTGCAAGCCGATCTTGCCCACCTTAGCGTCGACCGGCTTCCTGGTGCGCTGGTCCATGATCGTAACTGTGACTGGTTCCTTTTCAAGGCGATCGAGTATTCGCTTGAGCGTGCCCGCAAGATCCGGCATCTTCGGTCCGAGTTCCGGATCCTTCGCAACCAGTGCTGACAGTCTCCGGATCGAAGCGTCAGAGGTGCTGGGAAGTTTATCGGTGTGATCTGGTCCTTCTGTTCCAATCAACACGACGCGATTCAGGTTCTTTCCATGATAACGAATACAAGCCAGACCAAGATGAGTGCCATAACTGAAACCAACCAGGTTCAGCTTCTCAGCTCCTAACGCTTTTCGCAGATCCTCGACGTCGTTGGCGCTCTCGACAGAGTTGTAAGCAAGAATGTCGATCCCCTTGGAGCGAAAGTAATCCGCGGCAACCTTCGCCCGTTCCTTGAATGCTCGCAGCACAGCTTCCCTGTCGGCAAAAGAGTCAAGAGGCAACGACTCTGAGGCGAGATGCGTTAGGTTTGGTTTCGAACGGCCAACCCCACGCTGGTCCAGGAGTATCACGTCGCCAACTTCGCGCAGCTTCTGAAACGCGCGCATGTAATCAGGAACGCTGGCAATATTGGTAGCAGAAGAGCCGGGGCCACCATCGAGATAAACCGTTGGATAACCGGGCTTGTCCGAGGTGCTTTTCAGTCGAACGAAAACAAGCTCGATTAAGTTGGAGTCAGGCTTCTTTCGATTCTCCCTGACGATCAAGTGCCCGCGTTCGCCTTCGTAAACCTGTCCGCCAACTTCCGCTTTTGTCGGCTCAAACCAAATCTCGCCTTCACGACGTTTTTGCGGATCTGCAACGGCTTGGGCGCGGGCTGTGCAGTCGAGGACGGCGGTGAGTAGTATTAGTCCACCAATAATCTTGCGTAGCTTCATTCTCATCTCTCCTGGTAGGTAAGTGCTCTGAGGAATAACACCGCCCGACAGTCTTTCTATTCAAAAAGTTGCAACGGGAAACAAAATGCTCGTACAAATCATTATGGATGAAGCAAGTTGATATCTATTCGCACGTCGAAAGTGAGCCCCCTCGCCATGCAAAATTGGACTAGCCGATGGCTGCTGACGCTTCTCATCATCAGCACTTGCTACGCCGGCACTACGCTGCGTGTTCAGGCAGCGCGGCCAACTGAATTGTACTTCTCCGAGTACCTCGAGGGCTCATCCAACAACAAAGCACTTGAACTCTTTAACGGCACCGGCGCACCGATCAACCTAGCCGGCAATGGCTATAACATACAGATCTTCTTCAATGGCGCCACTACTGCCAGTTTAACCTTAAATCTGACCGGCACAGTCGCGAATGACGATGTTTACGTCGTTGCGCACAGCTCGGCGAATGCGGCCGTCCTTGCGGAAGCGGACCAGACAATTGGCGTCAGCTGGTTTAACGGAGACGACGCTATCGTGCTACGCAAAGGCACCACGATTCTCGACGTCATCGGGCAGGTGGGATTTGACCCGGGTAGCGCGTGGGGGAGCGGCTTAGTTTCGACAGTGGATCACACGCTACGTCGCAAAGCAGATATCTGCGGAGGCGACACTAACTCTGGCAACGCGTTCGACCCCAGCGCCGAATGGGAGGGTTTTCCGAACGATACGTTTGCCGGTCTCGGCTCTCATAATTCTTCGTGCGCGAGTGAACCTACGATCGTGAGTACTAATCCCGCCGGAGGCGCCACAAACGTCGCCATTAACACTAACCTCACCATCACTTTCAGCGAACCAGTGAACGCGACAGGAATCTGGCTGTCGTTGGTTGGACAGATGAGTGGTAGCCACGGTGCTAACGTTAGCGGTGGTCCTGTCAGTTACACGATCGATCCCGATCGCGATTTCGCAAGTGGTGAGAGCGTTACGGTAACTGTCTTTGCGACGCGGGTGAGCGATCAGGACACGACGCCGAACAACCTCGCGGCTGACTTCTCGTTCAACTTTACAATCGCCTCCGGCGGCTCAGACTGTGGCGCAACCGCTACGCGGATTCACGCAATTCAGGGGAACGGTTTGTCGAGCCCACTCAACGACACAGCTAACATCGTGATCGAAGGCATAGTGGTTGGTGACTACCAGGAAGGCTCGCAATTCCATGGCTTCTACGTTCAGGAAGAAGACGCCGATGCGGACAGCAACCCGGCGACCTCGGAGGGAATTTTTGTTTTTGATAATAACCTGGGAATCCAGGTCAAACTCGGGGATAAGGTACGCGTCAAGGGTACTGTCAACGAATTTGCAACCGGCGGTGGAACGTCCCTTACGCAATTAACCAGCATCAGCGGTATCACCTTATGTGGCAGCGGCCTGAGCGTGACTCCTGCGAGCGCGAGCCTTCCGGTCGCCAACATGATCGACTGGGAGCGATTCGAGGGAATGTTGATTCGCGTCCCTCAGACTCTGACAGTCACGGACACCTTTGGCCTGGGACGGTTCGGAGAGGTCGGTTTGTCGGTTGGAGGGCGGTTGCGTACTCCGACTCACGCAGCCACGCCAGGTGCAGCAGCCAGTGCGATGCAGGACCTTAACAACCGTAGTCGTATTCTTCTCGATGATGGAGACAGTCGACAAAACATCGATCCGACTGTCCACCCGGCACCCGGCCTTAGCGCTACAAACACCCTGCGACTTGGCGCTACAGTCGACAATCTGACCGGAGTACTGGAGCAACGCTTCAGCGGCTATCGTATCCAGCCGGTCGGGCCCATTGCATTCACCGCAGCCAATCCGCGTCCCGCCGCACCATCCGTGGGCGGCACGTTGAAGGTCGCGAGTTTCAACGTTCTGAATTATTTCAACGGGAATGGAACGGGCGGAGGATTCCCGACGCCGCGCGGAGCTACCACGGCGCAGGAGTTCACCCGCCAGCGTGACAAGATCATCAACGCCATCACAACAATTAACGCAGACATTGTCAGCTTGATTGAGATAGAGAACGATTCCGGAGCTAACAGCGCCATTGCCGATTTGCTAAACGGCCTTAACGCGGTGAGTGGCGCCGGTACGTATACATTAATCGACACCGGAGTGGTCGGCACGGATGCAATCCGCCTGGCGCTCATCTTCAAGCCGGCGGTAGTTGCACCCGTTGGTCCATTTAAAATTCTCAACACGGCGATAGACCCACAGTTCCTGGACAGTAAAAACCGTCCAGCCCTGGCCCAGACATTTCGCCAGCTCAGCAACGGCGCCAAGTTTACGATCGCAGTAAATCACTTCAAGTCGAAAGGTTCGCCTTGCAACGACATTTCGGATCCAGACACGGGCGATGGTCAGGTCAATTGCAATTTGACCAGGACGCGAGCGGCCACGGCGCTCGTCAACTGGCTGGCGACAGACCCCACAGGCAGTAGCGATCCCGACTTTCTTATCGTCGGCGATCTCAACGCATATGCTCAGGAAAATCCGATAACAACAATCAAGGCCGCGGGATATACAGATCTTATCCAGACTTTCCTCGGCGCCGGCGCTTATTCATTCAACTTTAACGGAGAATCGGGTTATCTGGACCATGCGCTCGCGAGCGCGAGCCTGCGGCCGCAGGTAACAGGCGCCGCGGAGTGGCACATTAATGCAGACGAACCAGTCGTGCTCGATTACAACGTCGAGTTCAAGTCACCGAACCAGGTGAACACACTGTACGCCGCAACGCCGTTTCGCTCCGCCGATCACGACCCGCTGGTCGTCGGATTAAACCTAACGCCTTGAAACTCTATTAGTGAGATAGCTTCGTGACGACAAGTTTGTTCCCGCACTGCGGGCAATGTGCAGTGCCAAACAAGTGCCTGATCCAATAAGCAAGCTCATCGTGCTGGTGGTCCATTGCGTGCTGATATAACCAAAAACCGGTTCCAGATAGATCAGTACTCTGTGCCGGCTCGATCTTGTTTTGCTTGGCTTTGCCTCAAAAGTCAGAACCTGCGCTTGGGCCGGGTCAGTACCGTAACGCGATAGCGTCGGGTGAGGCTCTGAACTGCAACAATTCTTCGGCTATTGATACACAGCGGCGACCCGACGCTACCGCGTTACGGTACTGACCCGGTCCAACAGTGACTTTTGAGGCAAAGCCGTTTTGCTTCGCCTTTGGGTTATTAACCCACTCCTCAGCCATAATAAAGAATCCGTATTTGCATATGACCCAAATAAGGTCGCTGTCGCAGCCGGAACTACAGTCGCCACAAAGGAGAAGCGCACCGTGCACGTAAGACGATTAAGTACCCGCGAAGAGTTTGACCGTTATGTGGATTTCGCTCAGGAGGTCTACCGCGGCAATCAATACTGGGTGCCAACTGATAAACATCATCTTACGAATTTTCTCGCAGGTGAGGCAGGGTTTGGTCCGGGTTCTAAAATTCAGCCGTTCTGGGTGGAGGAGGGCGATAAGATACTGGCGACAGTCAGCGCCTTGAACGATGAGGCATATGATCGCCATTGGGACGAACGGATGGGCCATCTCCTGTTATTTGAGGCATTCCCCGATCAGGATCTTGCGATAAATTCCCTAATCAACGGCGCGTGCGAATGGCTTCAGGCTAATGGGTGCAACGCGGCACGAATGTCGATGTTACCGGGATTGCAGTTACCTCTGACGATCGACGCTTATGACGCCGTACCGACAGTCTTTCATTCTTTCAATCCTTCGTACTATCACAGCTACATTAAGAACAGTCGCTTCACAACTGAACTCGGAGCCGTCCAATACCAAATTCAGTTCACACCTGAGTTAGCCGGGCGCTACCGCGAAATGGTTAGGCGGGCGACTGAGAATGGCGTATCACTGCGATCGTGGGATTTCGACCACCTGGAAGAGGAGACTGAGATTTTTGCTGCTCTTGGAAATGAAACCTTTTCGGCCCATTTCGGATTTATGCCGTTACCTATTGCGGTTTACCGTGGGTTGACAATGGATATGAAAGACTTCCTGCTTGATGATCTTACGGTGTTCGCGGAAGTCGATGGAGAGGCCGTGGGGTTTGTCTACTCGATGCCGGACTTAAATCAGGCCCTGCATCCGATGAGAGGCAAAGCGGTTGAGGAACACTTCGAGGAGTTTCAAAGCTACATGAAAGCAATAGACCACGGTGTGCTCCTCATCATTGGCGTTAAGCGAGATTATCGTGGCCGTGGTATCAATTTGGCGCTGGCTGCAAAGAGTTATCTGGCAATGATCGATCGTGGGTATAAAACCGGCAGCTATACTGTTGTTCTTGACGACAACTGGCCCTCTCGACGCACTGCGGAGAAGTTAGGCGGCCGGGTAACTAGAAACTTTGTTATCTATCGAAAAGAGCTGTGACCTTCGTGAATGTGCACGCCGTGTGCTCCAGGCGTTAAAGCCGAGGTTGGCCCACTGATGCGAGCCACAATCAATACACCCGGCTCAGGAAAGTTTCTGAAGTGCTCTGTTGGTGCTCCTGGCGCGGGCGCCGGACACCCGGGACAAGGCCCTTGTAAAAAGAGTACTTCGCCCTGGATGCCGTTAGGTCCGCTAACAACCGCCCGAGCGCGCACCGGGTTCATGTTGGTGGCCGGCTGACTGACGGCATGCTTGGCACGCACACGTTCCTCCCACAGTGAGCCGGCTGGACAGGCCACGAACAGGAAAGCGACGGTGAGTTTCATAGTTAATCGCATATTCCCCTCCTTTGGGTTGGTGTGATGGTGAGTGAGGGTAGAGCTATCTGTTTTTCGAGCGCTGCTTGAAAAATCAGGCGGGTCGTTCTACTTAGCCAGCAACACAGAGGGCGACTGCACTTGCCGGTAAACTCTCGATGCTATCCCCTCAAATAGTCGGGTTACTACAATGCGTTTGTTCATGACCAAACACACAACTGCTCAACTCTAAAACGAGTGTGCGAGGGTGTAAGACGTTCGAGTTTACTATTTATCTGTTTGGACAGAGACCCGGCTATTACAGTGAATTCACTTCAGGATTACAAGATCGTTTGCTTGGCAGCTTTTGCTATTCGTTAGCCAATTTTGCTTTGGCGCCACTAATCCTGAAAGCCTGATTTTCTTTCCTCCGCAGTCGACTGGAAGACTGGTGGTAAGAAGAGTTCACCTTCCTCGAAATAGAACTCCTTTACAACTTCGACCTGTACGGACCGCGATGCGGCGCCCGGTATCTGAAGCATGCCGGCATCTTTTGCTTTTTCTTTAAGACGCTCTATGGCCGTATTGCCACGGTTGAAAAAGACGATACGTCTTCCTTCGCGCAGTTCCTCATCACTGAAAGGCTGGTCCATCTTGATCGAGATGATCTGATCAAAATCATTTGGCTTGGTGATCAAGTGGGCCAAAAACAGTTCGGAACCTTTGCCGAAGAGCAGGTACTCCAGTTTGGTAGGTTTAGCTGCTTTCGGATCGAACTCGTGAAAATGCACGACGTTCAACACGTTAACGTCAAAAGCGCCTCCAGCCGGCGGGTTCGCGAAATCGCCGATAAAAGACTTACCGCCTCTTTCAAGATGACCGCGAACAAGCCCGTTAGCGCGGAATTTTTTTAATGCCGTGCCTTTAGGATCAAGGCGCGAGAGCACAAAAGTTTTCGGATTGAGCGTGTACATCTTCACGGTCGGGTTGCTCATACGATCTTTGAAATAAACATCTGTCAGATCCCGCCCGCCATCAGTGAAGGTGGCCTCCAGTATTGCCTGGAAGCGGTGAGGAGAATCGAACTCCGGGCCGGTACCCTCAGGGACGAACATTGGAAGGTGAGAAAGAAAGGCGCCTTTCG
>JAICQI010000121.1 GCA_025937955.1 Pyrinomonadaceae bacterium | reverse complement strand
TAACCGCCTGGGTGGCACTTGCACGCTTCGTGGCTGCATTCCCACCAAGCAGATGCTGATGTCGGCGCATATCTACGAACAGATGCAGCACGCTGCTGACTTTGGCGTGCAGGCTTCCGGCATTCAGTTGGCTTTTGCCGACGTGCAGAAGAGAAAAGACAAGGTGGTGCTGAAAAACTCGAAGGGCATCGAGTATTTGATGAAGAAGAACAAGGTCACCGTCTTTAAAGGTACCGGCAAAATCGCGCTACCTGGCAAAGTTGAAGTGACTGATGCAGAGGGGAAAAAGCAGGTTCTTGAAACCAAAAACATCATCATCGCCACAGGTTCCGTGGTGCGCCCGATTCCCGGATTTGAAACGGATGGCAATCACGTCGTAAACAGCGATCACATCCTGGAATTGAAAGACGTGCCGAAATCCTTGATCGTGATGGGTGCAGGCGCGGTGGGTGTCGAGTTTGCGTCCGTGTATTCGCGTTTTGGCGCCGACACGACCATCGTTGAGTTGTTGCCACGACTGGTACCGCTCGAAGATGAAGAAGTTTCGAAAGAGCTCGAACGCAGTTTTCGCAAGCGCGGGCTCAAGTCGCAGGTAGACACAAAGCTCGAGAAGCTCGAGAAGACGGACAACGGTGTGCGTGTTACAGGAAAGACGTCGAAGGGCGATCCGGTGAGTCTCGAAGCGGAGATGCTCCTTGTGGCAGTAGGGCGAATGCCTTACACCGAAGGACTCGGCCTCGAAGGTACGAAGATCAAGGTTGAGAAGGGATTTATTCAGGTCGACGAGTTTCAGCAGACTGCGGAGAAGGGCGTGTACGCGATTGGCGACGTGGTGCCGACGCCGTTGTTGGCCCACCTTGCTTCGAAAGAAGGCATTGTTGCGGTCGAGCACCTCGCAGGAAAGAAGGATGTGCGTCCGATCAATTTGCGATTGGTGCCCAACTGCACTTACTGCGATCCGGAAGTCGCTTCAGTAGGATTGACTGAGGCGAAGGCCAAAGAACTTGGCTACGACGTGATGGTCGGCAAATTCCCATTCTCAGCATCGGGTAAAGCTCGGATTCTCGGCGAAGAAGAAGGGTTCGTAAAGATCGTCAGCGAAAAGAAGTACGACGAGGTTTTGGGCGTACACATCATTGGTCCACATGCGACCGAGTTGATCGCTGAGGCTTGCGTGGCGATGCAACTTGAAACAACCGCCGACGAGCTGGGCCGCACGATGCACGCGCACCCAACGATCTCCGAAGCCGTGATGGAAGCTGCCGAAGGCGTTCACGGCTTGGCGATACACATTTAAAGAATAGGTCATAGGTCCTATCGGACCTATTCATTTTGCACATGGATCAATCCCAGAAAACCGATAACCGCCGGCGCCGGCGACCGCCACGTCCTCGTTTTCAAATGCGTGTCAGCACCAAGTTCGCGCCACGTAAAGCGCAGAACGGCCAGCCGCTTAGCTGTAGTACTGAGACCACGCTGAAACCCGAGCAGCATCTCGAGCTTTACCGTTATCTAAAGCTCACGCGCCTGGTTGAAGAACGTTTGGTGAATCTCTACCGCCAGACAAAAGTCGTCGGTGGCGTGTTTCGTTCGCTGGGCCAGGAAGCGACAGCTGTTGGAACTGCTTATGCTCTCCAGCCACACGACTTTGTAACGCCTTTGATCAGAGACCTCGGCGCGGTTTTAGTTAAAGGCATCAAGCCACGCGAAATCTTCGCGCAGTACATGGCGAAAGCGTGGGGACCATCCGGCGGTAAGGATCTCAACATTCACTTTGGCGACATGGAGAAGGGATTTATTGGTCCAATCTCGCACCTGGGCGACATGATTCCGGTGATGACCGGCATACTGTTGGGAGCGCGGCTCCAGAATAAGAAGTTTGTGGCCGTGGCTTACATCGGCGATGGTGGCATGAGCACGGGCGCGTTTCACGAAGGTCTCAACTTCGCAGCAGTGCAGCGCTTGCCGTTGATTGTCGTCGCCGAACACAACCACTACGCTTATTCGACTCCGACGAGTCTGCAAACAGCAGTGCGAGACCTTGCGGAGAAAGCCGCAGGCTATGGTATTCCGGCGCACATCGTCGACGGCAACGACGTGGTCGCTTGTTATGAAGTTATGAAACAAGCGGCGGACTATGCGCGACGCGGTGGCGGCGCAGTGCTGATTGAAGCCAAGACTTATCGTCGTAAAGGCCACGCTGAACACGACGATCAGCGTTATGTTGCCGCCGGAGAGATCGAGTGGTGGGAGAAGAACAACGATCCAGTCGATCGTTATGAGCGCTACCTGCTCGAATGTAATTTAGCGACAAAAGAGAAGCTCGAGGAGATCGTGGCGGACGTTCTCCGAGAGATTGACGAAGACTGCACCTGGGCTGAATCTTCACCGATGCCCGAAGGTGAGCAGGCAGCATACGGCGTGTTTGACAATAAAATCGTACCGCCGGCGTTTCGACCAAGGGTTCTGGAGGGGTAATGTCAACTGCCGTCAAAAAAGAACATAAATCGCCACGCCCGGAGCGTGGCGGGCAGGCCACGATGGTCGAGGCGATCCGTCAGGGGATCTGGGAAGAGATGGAGCGCGATCCGACCGTTTTTGTGATTGGTGAAGATGTCGGTGTGTATGGCGGAGCGTTCAAAGTCACTGACGGATTGATAGATCAGTTTGGCAAAGAACGAGTGATCGATACGCCGATTTCGGAGGGTGCGATTGTTGGCGCGGCCTGTGGAGCGGCGTTGATGGGAATGCGACCAGTCGCTGAGTTTCAGTTTATCGATTTCATTTCCGCCGGCTTCGATCTGCTGACGAATTACGCTGCGAAATGTCGTTATCGCTGGGGTGCGGGAATACCCGCGGTATTCCGTGGTCCATGTGGCTCGGGCGTGCGCTCTGGTCCGTTTCACTCGCTTAACGCGGAATCGTTTTTCCTCAACACGGCGGGATTGAAAATTGTAGAGCCGTCGACTGCTTACGACGCGAAAGGTTTGATCAAGGCGGCGATTCGCGATCCGGATCCGGTGCTCTACTTCGAGCACAAGAAGCTCTATCGCTTGCCGCGTCTGCGCGAAGAATTGCCGTCGGATGATTACATCGTCGAGATCGGCAAAGCTCGTGTTGCGCGTGCCGGACGCGATCTGACGATCATCACTTTCGGAGCGATGGTCCTGACTGCGCTCGACGCCGCCGAAGAGCTCGAGAAAGAAGGGCTGGACGTCGAAGTTATCGACCTGAGAACGCTCGCGCCGCTCGATAAGCCTTCGATACTTGCAAGCGTGAAGAAGACAAGCAAAGCCATCGTGCTGCACGAAGCTTCGCGCACCGGAGGCATCGGCGGCGAGATCGCGGCGATGCTTGCCGAAGAAGCATTTGAATGGTTGGACGCGCCGGTGATCCGCATTGCGTCGATCGATACGCCGGTGCCGTATTCACCGCCACTGGAAGACTACTATTTGCCGCAAACGAAAGACGTAGTCGACGCAGCGCGCAAGCTGGCGGCCTATTGAGATTAAGATCAAAGCAAGCCTGGAGAAGAGATGAGCACTGAAGTGGTGATGCCGCAAATGGGTGAGTCCATTGCGGAGGGAACGATTACAAAGTGGCTGAAGAAAGTCGGAGAACGTGTCGAGCGGGACGAACCGCTGTTTGAGATCTCGACCGACAAGGTTGATGCGGAGATTCCCTCGCCGGCCGCGGGAACGTTAACGGAAGTCAGATTCAAAGAAGGCGACACTGTCGAAGTTAACACGGTAGTAGCAGTACTCGATGGGGATGGGGCTTCAGCGGCCTCACCGCCGGCAGCAAAACCTGTCGAGGAAGCACCAGCCAAAGCCGAAGCACCTGCGCCACCGCCTCCATCATCGCCTCCACCAGCGCCGCCACAGCAGGCAGCTCCACAGTCTCCACCACCCACTCCAGCTCCGCCTCCGGTTCAGGCGAAACCTGCACCACCACCGCCGCCGGTCGAGAGTCAGCCGAAGACTGACGGTAGTGTTGCGTCTGCCGAAGAGCTGCGGCGCACGAAATCCAGTCCGTTGGTCCGCAAGATCGCGCAAGAGCACAACGTCGATATTTCAAAACTCGAAGGCACTGGTCTAAGCGGGCGCGTAACCAAGAACGACATACTCAGTTTTATCGAATCAGGATCAGCACCGGCACCCGCAGCGCCAGCTCAACGTGCCGCCACACCCGCGCCAGTACAGGAGCCCGTCGCGCCACCGCCGCCAAGACCACAGGTTGGCGATCGCGTCGAACAAATGAGCGTGATGCGGAAGAAGATCGCCGAGCACATGGTCCTGTCTCGACGTACTTCGGCCCACGTCACCACTGTCTACGAAATTGACATGACGCGAGTCGCACGCTTGCGCGATAAGCACCGCGACGAGTTCTACCAGCGAACCGGGACCAAGCTAACGTTCATGCCTTTTATTTTCGAAGCCGTGAACAAAGGTTTGCGAAAGTTTCCCATTTTTAATGCGCAGGTCAGCGGCGAGCAGATGATCTACAAGCAGGACATCAATCTCGGAATGGCGGTGGCGCTCGAGGGGGGCTTGATTGTGCCGGTGATCAAACACGCCGACGACTTGAGCATCTCGGGCCTGGCCCGCGCTGCAAACGATCTTGCAGATCGCGCCCGGACCAAACAGCTCAAGCCGGATGAGGTTACGGGCGGGACTTTCACGATTACGAATCCGGGCGTCTTTGGTGGTCTATTCGGCACGCCTATCATCAATCAGCCGCAACTGGCGATTCTCGGCGTCGGTAAGATTGAGAAACGTGCCAAGGTACTCACCTCTGAGGATGGCGACGACTTTATCGGGATTCGATGGATGGCCTATTTCGCGCTCAGCTTCGATCACCGGGTGATTGACGGCGCCGATGCGGAGCGCTTTCTGGCGTTTATCAAGGAGCAGCTAGAGGCGGGTGACTTCTCGGTTTAAAGCCACAGATCTTCACGGATTTTATGCAGATTGGCATAATCTGCATTTAATCCGTAACAATCTGTGGCTTCTCTTATTGCGATACAGTGGTGATTAGATGAAGAAATGCGGAGGCTATTGACTTAGCTCTAGCGAAAGGACTAAGAGATGTCATCCGCAAAATTTTACGGCGGGAGGCGAGGAGCGAGGACTCGCCATGATTAGCTTGAGAAAGGCGCGCGTTCAAGGGGCGCGTCACCTAGTTACCAGTTTAAGGAGATAAATCGATGGTATTCACTAAACATAAAATGTTTGCCCCGGCAGTGCTTATCACCTGCCTGTTAGTCTTCTCAGCCTCCCCAATCCTGGCCCAGGATACTACCAATCCGGCCGGCTCGCGCACCGTTGCCAGCGGCCAGAAAATGAAGCTCAAGGGCGTAGTCACCCGGCGTGATTCTGATACCTTCACGGTTCGCGACATGAATGGCGTGGATACGGTTGTGCGCTTGAACGACAGGACCAGTGTGAAGACAAAAGGTGGGTTCCTGCGAGGCGGCACCAACTATGCACAGACCAGCATCCTGCGTGGTCTGAATGTCGAAATCGAAGGACGTGGCAATGGTTCGGGTGAGTTGGATGCTGAGAAGATTCGTTTCAACGAGTCTGACATGCGGGTTGCACGTGCGGTTGAATCGCGCGCTGCGCCGCTCGAAGAAAGAGCCAGTGACACTGAAAACAAACTGAGCCAGGTTGAAGCCAATGCGCAACGGCTGTCGGGCCAGTTGGAAGAGTTGGCGGCTGTTTCGAACGCCGCACGAGGTGGAGCCAAGGCGGCCCAGGCAACTGCTGACGCAGCCGTCGCGGGTGTCAATGCCACCAACGAGCGCATCTCTTCTCTTGATGACTATCAGCCGCAACAAACTGCCGCGGTTAACTTCAAGTCCGGCAGTGCCGTGCTTTCACCAGAGTCGAAGACAACGTTGGACGACATCGCCAGCAAAGCGCTGAACGCCAAGGGCTATGTGCTTGAAGTTTCGGGTTACGCTGATTCAAGAGGCAGCATTAACCTCAATCGTCAGCTGAGCCAGCGTCGTGCTGATGCTGTGATTCGTTACCTGGTTGAGAACCACAACATTCCGCTGCGCCGGATCATCACACCGTTTGGTTATGGTGAGTTGAACCCAGTCGCGGAAAACACAACGCGTGAAGGCCGTGCTCAGAATCGACGCGTGGATATCAAGCTCCTTGTCAACAAGGGCCTGACTGCTCCGGCGCCGACGATGAATCCTGGTACTTCGGGTACAGGTAACTAATAGGCTGAGGCGGAGTTGGACTTGGTGTGCAACTCCGCGCCAATATCGTGGCACCAAAGAGTCGTGGATCATGCCGTCATAAAAGCGGTAGGATAGGAAAGACATGCGGCCAGCAACTGGCGGCATGATACAGGGCTCGAAGGTGTCGAAGATGATATCAGGGGTTGAGAAAAAACTTTTGGGGCCGGCATTCCTGATCGGAGTGCTGGCCATTTTACTGTCTGCGCCGATTGTGAAGGGGCAAGGAACTGTCAAAGAGTTGCCGCCCCCGCCACCACTCTGGAAACCAAAACCAACACCCACGCCAAAGCCGGTTGAACCGGAAGTGATCTCTGACGTTATTCGAACGTCTTCAAATCTCGTAATGGTGCCGGTGTCTGTTACGGACCAGCAGGGTCAGGCAGTGAAGGGACTTCAGATTGCCGACTTTCGTTTGGAAGAAGAAGGGAAGCAGCAGGAGATCACTGCCATCGGCGATCCGGAGCAAGTGCCACTTGCGATCGCGTTGCTGTTTGATATCTCCAGCAGCACCAGTCAAAAAGGCTTCTTTGCGTCTCAGCAGAAGGCAGCCGCTACATTTCTACGACTGGTAATGAAGCCCGCTGACAAGGCCGCGATCTTTACCATCACTGGGCAGGCGACGATGATCCAACCGCTCGCCTCCGCTGAAGTCTCAGCCTCGAAGATGCTGACGATTCCGGCAGCCACATCACCGGTTCCCACGGCTTTCTACGACACAGTCAATGCGGCGGCCAAGTATCTGACGGCTAGTGCGCCCAGCAACTATCGACGTGTCATCGTGGTGCTGTCAGACGGCAACGACAACTTCAGCGAACAGATCCGAGAGATGTCTATTGCCGAAGCACGTGCCGTGCAAGACGGGAAGCAGACCTTCGCCGGCACGAGGGCTGGTTTGCAGTTGCGGCATCAACAAGCCGTTGCCACCGTTCAAAAAGCTGTGCAGCAGGCAGACGTGATTTTTTACTCAGTCAATCCAGGTGGTCCTTCAGTGAAGTTGAATCAGATTGCGATGCGTGCGGAGAGAGGCATGGAAGCAATTGCGGAGACCACTGGAGGCACGGCGTTCCTTCCTGAATCTGATTTGGATCTGGAAAGAGTTTTCCGGCAGGTCGCGGCGGAGTTGCGAGGGCAATATTTGCTTCAGTACTACGGCGATTCGGAAGCACCAGCTGCCCAGTTTCGACGCATCAAGGTTGGGGTTCCAGCGCGTAACGACGTGCGCGTCCGCGCGCGGCAGGGCTACTATCCCAAGAAGCAGGATTAGCCACAAAAGGCACAAAAAGCACAAAATGATTTGAGCTTTTCGGGCTTAATTATTTTGTGCTTTTTGTGCCTTTTTGTGGCTAACTCATTCGGTCGTTCTCATCAACAACAACACGTCCGTCAACCGATTAATCACGCCCAGCAGCGTTCTGCCGGAGCGGTCGAATTGACTCTGGGCTGCCTGTTCTTCCGCGGTCGCGGCTCCAGCGGCTGAGCCCGCCAGCTTGATATAGTACGGCTGAAGTTCCGGCGTGGCGCGAAAATCTGTCTCCAATTTATCGAGACTTACACGAAAACCCTGAACACTTGCCCTGACCTTCGCTTTGCTGTCCTGGTTCTGCTGCTCGAGAGTAGGTGAAGCCTCTTTTCGCCGTACTGCTTCATCAACTGCGGCAATGCTGCTGTTAACGCCTCCCAGCACATAGATAAACGTGGATAGAAGCTTGATCTGCTCGGCGACGCGCGTGGCGCCCGCGGTCCGCACCTGCGCTACCCGCTGCTGATTTGCCGCGGCAGAAGTTGGCTTCTGCCTGGACGTTGAGCGGCTGCGCGTTTGGGAGAACGCTGTAGAGGGAGATAAAAGGACTACTGCTAGGAAAGTGGTTGCGACGAGTTTCAAGTGTGTTTCTCCTCTTCTGCTGTTCTCGATTCAGACCGCTATTTTCCCGGGGAAGGGGTAATTGTACCAAAGACCAAGGCGGCTGTTAGAATGACGCCAGAAGACTGCGATCTGGTTGCACGAATGCCCGTTTTAATAAACGCAAGAGAGCTTTTGGTCCAACGCCTCGGACTCGTTGACTACGAATCAGCGCTCGCAATCCAGAAAAAGACCGAACTCGCAGTCAAAACCGGCATCCAGCCCGACACGCTTCTGTTACTCGAACACCCGCACACGCTGACGATCGGGCGGCGTGGCGACAGTTCCTCAATCCTGCTCGATACCGAGCAACTCAAAGCACGAAACGTGACGCTCTTTGAAACCAATCGTGGTGGAAAAGTGACTTATCATGGGTTGGGCCAGGTTGTCGGGTATCCCATTATCAATCTCAGTCCGGATCGCGAAGACGTGCATCGCTACGTGCGCGACCTGGAAGAGGTGCTGATCCGGACGATCTCAGACTTCGGTATCAATGCTTTTCGTATCGACGGTCTGACAGGCGTTCACACCGAGCGCGGAAAAGTGGCTGCGATCGGTGTACACATCGCGCGCTGGGTCACCACACATGGCTTCGCACTCAACGTAAACACCGATCTTAGTTATTTCAATCTCATCATCGCTTGCGACGGCGAACCCGTGACTTCAATGGAAGAATTACTTGGCAGCGAAATCGATTTGAGCGCTGTTGAGGATCGCCTTGTCGTCAACTTCGCAGAAGTTTTTTCTTATTAATATGCTGAACATCGAAACGATCCACGCAGCGCGCGAGCGAATCAGCTCCCGCATACATCGCACACCGGTCATTACCTCGCGCCAGTTCAACGAAGCTGCGGGCAAGGAAGTCTTTTTCAAGTGTGAAAACTTCCAACGTGCGGGCGCGTTCAAGATTCGCGGCGCCACGAACAAGATTCAGTCGTTGACTACGGCGGAAAAGCAGCAGGGCATCGTTGCCTTTTCATCGGGCAATCACGCGCAGGCGGTGGCGCTTGCGGGTCGTGAAGCAGGCGTGCGTGTGCTCGTTGCCATGCCTGAAGACGCACCGGCAGCGAAGGTCGCGGCGACGCGCGGTTACGGCGCCGAGGTCGTCTTCTACGATCGTCACAAACAGGATCGCGAAGCGTTCGCCCTCGACCTCGCAGAGCGCGAGCGATTGATCATGGTTCCACCTTACGACGACTATTTCGTGCTGGCGGGCCAGGGAACTTGTGGTCTCGAGTTGTTGGAGGAAGTTCCGGATCTCGACTGCGTGCTCGCACCGTGCAGCGGTGGTGGTTTGTTTGCGGGCGTGGCCGTGGCGGCAAAGGCATTGAATCCGGAGATTCGCTGTTTTCCGGTTGAGCCTACAACGGCCGATGACACGCGCCAATCCTTAATGAAAGGTGAGCGTGTCTCGATCCCTCCACCACCGACCATTGCTGATGGCTTGCGCGTTCAGATCCCCGGGAAACTCACTTTCCCGATTCTGCAGCAACTGGCTGAAGACGTCCTTACAGTCACGGACGAAGAGATCATCGCGACCCTCCGCTTTATGCTCTTCCGAATGAAGATCCTCGTCGAGACTTCCGGCGCAACAGCAGCCGCGGCAGTAATGTTTCGCAAGCTTCCTGCGGACCTCAAGCGCGTCGGTGTAATCTTGTCTGGTGGCAACATCGATCCTGATCTGCTCCAATCCGTGATAATCCGCGGCTAAAAAATAACCTCTCCGACCAGAAACGAAGCGATATTTGCTACAACGATCACCCCGAAGTCGCGCCACCGCACGGCTCTTCCGAACGCCAACCAAAACAACGCACACTCAGCTACGGGCGCAAACGTCTCCGCAACGAGCAGATAAAATGCGCGCGATCCGTTAACCAGCAATAGCGGCAGCACAAGCGTGACAATCGGATACGTACACGCCGTCAACCAGAAACCTGCAACTACGCGCCGAAGCTTCGAATGATGTGCTGAAAGCCCGAAGAAGAGGATCGGAATCTCGATCGCGATCGTGAGGAGATATCCAAGCGGCAGAAAACGCCAGAGCTCAGTCGGGGACACTAAATCATCCTCAACAAGAATGGCGCTTCAGCCAGAACGTGAGCGATAGCAATGGTGAAGTAGATATCACGCGTCGTGGAGTAGTCGATCGAAAAACTCAGCCACAGAAAAACTACAGCCGCCAGTGCCAGCACCAGCAGACCTGCCACCAACCGCGGAAAACCCCTGCCATGTCGCGCGATAGGCACCGTCTTCACATCCCAAAACCTGGCGCTTGCTCCAATCAAAGGCAAAGCCACGATCCAAACAGCGTAGTGAAGCAGCTCCAAAAACAGGTGCACTGACACGAGCATGTGACTCGAAATCTGCGGCAACAACTCCGCCCCTGAATGCTGCGTGATGCGCCAGAAGAGGCCATTACTGTCCGGCAGCATCGCAGTTTGCGACAACTGCCAGACCATTCCCACCAGCACAAACGGCAACACAGAAAGACTACGCCGATAAGTGCGAAGCCACTCAGGACGCGTGCGACTAAGGTGCCGGTCCAGAAACCACAGCGCGATGAGCGGATGAACGTAGACGATGGCGAGACTAAAAAGGTCCGGCCAGAGCCAGTTGAGCGAACAAAGCGCCAGCCCTGGCGGAAGGGTCCACGTCCAATTGGCCCGTGGCTTCTGTTGGGCACGCAACCAGACCAACAACAAGAGCCAGAACAAAAACAGGGTGTTCCACGACGCGATAACAGTGGACCATGCCTCATCGGTCCACCACACTGCCTTGTAGAGCAACGGCAGCGAAACGTAAGTGAGCGTCAGCACACCCAACCCGACAAACGCGGTGAGAAAGAAATTGCGCGATCGGCCAAACC
>JAICQI010000760.1 GCA_025937955.1 Pyrinomonadaceae bacterium | reverse complement strand
TGCCGGTCGTGACCCGACGCTACCGCGTTACGGTACTGACCCGATACTCTACAAGACTAATTACTCGACCGCGATATTTCTCCACTTCCCTTGCCTGAATCGAATAACGCTCAACACGCAACGCGTCGCGTGGCCCACGAGGATCGCCAGCCAGATATCAAGCGGATCGAGAGTTCCCGTCTGTTTAATCACGAAACAAATACCCAGCGGCACAATGATCTGCGAGATGATCGAGATGTAGAGCGGACTTCGTGTATCGCCGGTGCCCTGTAATCCGCCGGTGTAAGTGAGCGCCACCGCGATGAAGAGACCGGAAACACTCAACACCCGCAGCAGTTGCACGCCAATCTCCACGACCACCGGATCCTGCATCCCGAAGATCGCCAGCAGTTGTCGCGGAAAGAATAGAAACAGGATTCCAATGAACGCCGCACCCGCGAAACCAAACTGCGCCGCCACGTGTACGGCAGCGTTCGCGCGATCGGGCTTGCCCGCGCCGAGGTTCTGACCAGCAACCGCAGCCGCCGCACCCATCAAACCAACTGACGTCCACGTCACCAAAGAAAAAAGCTCAGTGTAAGAAACTGCATAGGCACCCTGCGCCGCAGCACTCTGCGCCAGCGAACCGATGAACGCCAGCATGAAAACTCCACCAACGTTCATCGCGATTCCCTGTATGCCGGTCGGCAGTCCAAACTTGAAGATCGACCTGATGATCGACCAGTTTGGACCATAGCCGCCGCCGCGAGGAATCGAGATGACCCACGCGCCACTCCACAATCGCCAGAGCGCATAGACCGCCACTAATCCGGATGCGATGCAAGTCCCCATCGCAGAGCCCATCGTGCCGAAACGCGGAATCGGACCAAGCCCGCGAATCAGCAGGATATTCAAGACGAGATTTAGCACGGTCATCGAAATGCCAAGCATCATCGGCGTGCGTGCGTCTCCTGCCGAACGGAGAGCGCCGCTCAGCATGAAATACACCATCATGCCGCTGCTGAACATGAACATGATGCGCAGAAACGGCAATGCTTCGGCCTGGACTTCCGGAGCTGCGTTTACAAGGTTGAGTAACGGAGGCGACACGAAATAACCGATTGGCGCCATGATTCCGAGCGCGATAAAAATCGCGGTGAGGAATGCCTGGTAAACCGTGCGATTAACTTTTTCTTCATCGCCTGCGCCGGCAAAACGCGCGACCAGCACGCTCATGCCCGTAACCAGTGACGAGATAAAAACAATCACGACGATGAAGATCTGCCAGCTTACGCCAATCGCTGCATTCCCGATATGACCAACGAGATTGCCGACAAGCGCATGGTCCACCATGCCCTGTAATCCGCCGATAGCATTCGTAAGCATCGTCGGCCACGCGATCTTCCACACCGCCGGACGCAACGGTCCGTCGATGATGGATCGGTCGTAGCGCGACTTCGGCGTCGTTACCGGCGGCGCCTCCGGTGCGGCCGTAGCAACGCTCGGTGCTGATGCAACTTTCG
The DNA here is from genome assembly GCA_025937955.1 of Pyrinomonadaceae bacterium. Classification (GTDB taxonomy): domain Bacteria; phylum Acidobacteriota; class Blastocatellia; order Pyrinomonadales; family Pyrinomonadaceae; genus PSRF01. Next base: position 1,710 of record JAICQI010000760.1, on the reverse strand, counting down.
ACATAATCTGCGTTTTTATCGGCGAGAATCCGCGGCTAATTTTTTCTCCAGTTTACGCACTCTTGTCGCCAATCGAGCACTGCCCATCTTTTCCGCGACCGCGGCGAACTCCGGTGTCGCTCCACGCCAGCGCAACTCGTCTACGTTTTTGAAAAGCGGCGCGTCGGTGCGCAGCGTTGCGAGATCCTTGAACAGCAACGCCAGCGGGAGTTTCTCATCATTCAAAACACCGGGCGCAAAGTTTTCGATTGCGCCATAGCGATTGATGAGCTGCGCCGCCGTCTTTGGACCACAGCCCGAGATTCCCGGATAACCATCCGCGGCATCACCCACCAACGCGAGATAATCAGGAATAAACTCAGGCGCCACACCAAACTTCGCGCGGACGCCTTCAGCATCACGAATGACGTTACTGCGCCGGTCAACTTGTACCACACGATCACCTACGACGCATTGCGCCAGATCTTTGTCCGGCGTCCAGATGCAAACTTTCTCGACGCGACTGTCCTGCGCCGCCAGGTGAGCAGCAGCGGCGAGTGCATCATCGGCTTCGAGCTCGACCATCGGCCACACAACGACGCCCATTGCCGCGAGCGCTTCCTCGAGTGGAGTGAACTGCGCCTTCAGTGCCTTTTCGACGCCCGCGCCTGTTTTGTAACCCGGCCAGAGATCGTTCCGGAACGACTCGATGATGTGGTCAGTGGCAACACCGACGTGCGTGCCGCCCTCATCCAGCAACTGCGCAACCGTGCTCAACACACCGGAGACAGCGCCGAACGGCGGATCGATTTTCTTGAAACGACGAATTCCGTAGAAGTGTCGAAAGAGTTCGTAGGTCCCGTCAAGCAGGTGAATAATCATTGTCCGCAAATGTTATCATCCAGTCACACTTCCGACAGAACGCAAAAAAATTCTGGACCAGTGTCGATTCCGCCACCGGTCGTTCGATTAGTGAGTAGAAGGGCGGAAATCAACAATTAAGGAGATATTAAGATGCGAGTCATGGTCATTATCAAAGCTAACAAGGAATCAGAAGCTGGAGTCATGCCGAGTGAAAAGTTACTGACGGACATGGGTAAGTTCAACGAAGAACTGGTGAACGCGGGCATTATGCTCGACGGTGAGGGACTTCATCCGAGTTCAAAGGCCAAGCGCGTCAGGTTTTCGGGTGGCAACCGGATCGTCACCGATGGTCCATTCGCGGAAACACGCGAGCTGATCGCGGGTTACTGGATCTGGAAAGTGAACTCGATGGACGAGGCGATTGAGTGGGTGAAGCGAATACCATTCGATCCCGATAGCGTGGAGGGTGACGGCGAGGTCGAGATTCGTCAGATCTTCGAAGCGGAAGATTTCGGCGCGGAGTTCACTCCCGAGTTGCGCGAACAGGAAGATCGCGTCCGCGCCCAGGCAGCGAAGTTAAAAGAGAATTAGCCGCAGATAACGCGGGTGACGCAGATCAGATCTGCGTCATCGGCGTTCATCTGCGGCCTAAAATCATTTCCCGAAAGAGTAGAGCGCGCTGCGGGTGCGGATGTAAATATGACCATCCGCTATCGCAGGCGTTGCGAAGCACTCATCGTCGAGCTCGTTGACAGCAAGCACTTGATAATCGCCCGCAGCCTTCAGGACGGAGACCTGACCACCCTGACCAATCACGAACACTTTGTCGTCAGCCGCAACAGGTGACGAGAAGTATTTATCGATCGC